>DASXIR010000258.1:0-3918 GCA_036497895.1 Vicinamibacterales bacterium
CACATCACATTGGTGATGCCGTCGATGAAGGCGTAGGCTCCGAAGATCACGACGAGTGCGGCAATGGTGACGCCTGGCAGGAGAAACGCCACGATCCCGATCACCACGCCGACGATTCCTCGAATGAGCAGCAGCGTTGAACCATCCATTGCAGGCACCTCCAAACAAAGGCTGCGCAAGTGCCATGCCGCGGTCGGCAATGAGAATTCGTGCCTTTCGACAGCCGAGCGACGCGAATCCTCGGTTTTTTTCGTGGGCCTTCGCGAAAACGGACCGGTGCGCCGACCGACACACCGACGGATCCAACCATATCGTGCGCGGCAGCAGGCTTGCTTCGGCGCGGGATCAGATGCACCGGGATTGGAAGGCCCTATCGCTATACGAACGCTTCGAGGCGATGGTCGCATCTGTTCTGATGTTCGTGATTGGCGCCGTGATCGCGGTGGCGCTCTATCGGGTGGTCATCGGTGTCGCACAGAGCCTCGTCCTCGAGAGCCTGAACCCGCTCGAGCATGCCGTGTTTCAGCGGGTGTTTGGGCAGATCATGACATTGCTCATTGCCCTCGAGTTCAACCACACGCTCCACCATGTCATCACCGCCGACCGGGGCATCATCCATACGAAGACCGTCATTTTGATCGCCGAGCTCGCCCTCGCCAGGCGGATCATCGTCGCGGATCTGCTCCAGGACGGCGCGGCGTCGGCTTTGGCGCTGGCCGGCCTGATGCTGGCGCTCGGCGTGACGTACTGGCTGATGCGCGAACGGGATGATCGGTTGCGCTGACATGACGGGTACCGCGTTTGCGTCCTCATCGTGCCCATCCGCGGTTGTATTGATCGTTCAACCTGCGCGCGACGACCGTGACATGTATACCGAGTATCTGCGTCAGGTAGGCATGACACCGATCATCGTCTCAGAGGCGACTCCCGCCCTTGTCCTCGCACCGGACTCGGACTTGGTCGTCACGGAACTGCTGCTTCCCGGCTCGATGGACGGCATCGAATTCGTCGTGCGGCTGCGAGACAATCGCTTCACTGACGGCATACCGATCATCGTGCTGACGTCATCAGCGTGGGACACAGAACGTGAACGCGCGCAGCGCGCGGGCTGCGATGTGTTCCTGCCCAAGCCGTGTCTGCCGGATCGGCTGCTCGAGGAAATCAGGCGGTTGCTCGCCAGATCGGCGCTGTGGGCGAGACGGCGGCAGCCGGCAGAGGCGAAGCTGCCGACCGAACCGCAGATGCGGCGTATCCGAAGCGGCCTAGATAGATGAGTCGGTGATGATGCTGACGTTCGTGGCGGCGACCTGTAGCTCGGCTGGCAGGTAAACGACGGGAGCCGATGTTGCCGCGTCTACCGCCCGCTCGACCTCTACTCAACTGACTTCGCCGCGTGCGCCGTCTGCTTCTCCTTGCGGGCCGCGTTCCGCGTCTGCCACGACTTGCTCTCGGTCTTCGGCTTGGGCTTCAGCTTCTTATGCGACTCACGAGCCGGTGGAGCGGTAGTGGATGCCATGGTTCCTCATTTCAGTGCTGTCGGGTAGCGCAAGCGTGAAGAGGTCGAGCGTATCACGTCCGGCAGACTCACCTTCCGACTGCTCATGCGTCTCCCGTTACGGTTTTCGGCAGGCAGCGGGTCAAGCGTCCCATCAGAGTGCAGATCCGTCTCTTAGGTACAATTTCATCACCAAGATGAAGCTCATCGCCACGACGTGAACAGTTGGCAGGTCGGCGCGAGCCCTGAATCTCCGCGGGACCGACTTCAACCAGCCACATTCCATAGGTCGGTGTTCTTTGATGATTCGGTCATTTCCGATTGTCCCGTCGACGACCTTTGGACACGCGGTCCACGAGCCCACCGGACTGCACTGCGGCGGATCGCGGCGGCCGAGTCAATCGTGGCAACCAGCGCGGCGTATTCAGCCCAGACACCGCGGACCCGCGATCGCCGTCGCGGGCTACGGCTATTTGTTGCGGCGACGAATTCGTTTGGTTTCAGGTGCCTTGTCGGCCGCCCACAGGCGAACGGTCAGATCGACGGTGCCCACCTGGATCACATCGCCGTCGGTCAGCGCGACTTCCGCAACGATGGGAGTGCCCCGAACGGACGTGCCGTTGGTGCTTCCCAAATCCTCGATCGTGACGCGCCGCTGGCTGCTGTCGACGTGAATGATCGCCTGGCGGCGCGAAGCGCCGGGCGCATCCAGCCAGATGTCGCTTCGCGGGTCGCGTCCGATGATGTTGTCGCCCTCCGAGAGCTGGCAGGTCTTGCCGTTCCACGCAACCCAACAGAAGAGAGCCTGAACCGCGGCGCGCGACGTTGGGACCGCCACGGCCGCGCTGCAGAACGCGTATCCCACCCCGTGGACGGTCCGGATGAACTTTGGGTCCTGCGCGCTGTCGCCGATCGCTCGTCGGATCTCACCGATGAGGATGTTCAGATTCGCGTCGACGACATACGTGTTCGGCCAGATTCTGGCGTGCAAGTCGGCCTTTTCGACCACCTTCGGCCCGGTCTCAATCAAGGCGCACAGCAGGTCGAACGCCTTCGGCGAGAGGTGGATTTCCCGCCCGCTGACCAGCAGCTGACGTGTCTCGGAATCGATGATGAACTGGGCGAATCGAGCTCTCACGGTGCTCCTCGCCTGGCGGCCCTGCGGAATCTTTGGACTTTCCTTAAGACTCGACGCCACGTACAGAGCGATAGTGTTCCGCCTGGAACGTCTGTCAACGAATCTTACTCGGAGCGGTTCAGATTGTGGGTATCCTCGGTGCGGCGCCGCCGCGACGCCACGCGCGCGACATCATCGATGCAGTTGTCGCAAACATGCGGCAGAATCTCGAGCGTCTCAAGTACTCGACGCTCGCGCCCAGCCGCTACATCGTTTATCTTCATCCGGCCGAGTTCGAGCGACTGGAAACGATCATGCCCGTTCTGCAGGAACAGACCGTCCGGGCGCTCGATGAAGAGCTTCGGCGTCTGAATGCGGCGCCGGCGACGCATCGATGGATGCGCCGACCCGCGAGTAAACCCGCGGCGGAGGTCCGCAATGCGGCGACCGACTGGCATATCGCGTTCGTGGCGGATCCAGATGACGAGCTGAAAGAGGGAGACCTCCTCGTCGACTCCGAGCTGCTGATGCCGGCGAGACCGGATCTCTGCCTCGGTCAACAAACCCGCAAGATCTCTACCCTCCAGTCGGGGCAGCGAGCGACGACCATCGAACACGTAGTCAACGGCCCGGCATCTACCTCGACGCCGAGGCTGCTCGGACGCATCGAGTACGACGACGAGTCCGGTCATCATTTCTATGACGTGACCAAGGACGGCTTCACCATGGGACGCGGCGGAATCGCGTATCCGGTGGACATCCGCATCGTCTCGTCGGCCGATGTGTCTCGAGAGCACGCCCGAATCCGCCGGGATTCGGCGACCGATCGATTCTTCCTGATCGATCTGAGCACGCTCGTGACGACGTTGAACGGCCATCCCGTGCCGAAGGGCTTCGATGAGGTCGACGGGACAAAACGTGAGAACGGAGTCGGGACGGTGCTGCCAGACGTCGCCAGGATAGGACTGGCCGGTACGGTCTTCCTCGATTTTCGACGACGATGACGATCGCGTCCCTGTGGTGGGCTCGCGTTCTCTTTCTCGCCGCGTGCGGCGCTCTCGTGTCGCTGTATCTGTGGATTGGTTACTGTTCGCATAAGGCGGAGTGAACCTAGTCGATGCAGACAGCAATTGCGTTGCGGGCGGCGGACGACACCAACGCCGGCCTGCAGCGTGACATCAATCAGGATCGCATCCACGTCGACCTTGCACGGGGACTGTTCCTGGTCGTCGACGGCGTCGGCGGTCACGCGGCCGGCGGAGAGGCCGCCGACATCGCGCTTACGACCGTGCGGTCGCGACTCGAA
>DASXIR010000259.1:0-4089 GCA_036497895.1 Vicinamibacterales bacterium
GTCGAAAGTCCCTTGTTCCCGCTCGCGCGCCACCGATAACGCCGCCAGCAGCAGCGTCTGCAGCATGCTGAGCGCGGCGATCAGCGCCGGCAGGATGTTCCAGCGCGACTCCAGGTTGGGGTTGAACCAGGCGCGACGCTCGATGGTGATGGGCGGAATGGCGCCGCGCTCCTGGTTGTAGGCCGCGACGATGGCGCCGACCTGAGCAGCGGCAGCGCCGGCGGTGCTGGAGTTGCGCCCATCGAGAATCATCTGCAGCGGTGCAGGCTGACCGGCGGCGAGTCGCGACTCGAAGTCCGCGGGAAAGCTGATGACCAGCAGCGCGTCACCGCGATCGATGACGTCGGCAATCTCCGGGGCTGCGCGCAGCGTCGCAACCGGATGGAAGATGCCGGTTCCGGCCAGTTTCGACAGGATTCGCGTCGACGCGGCCCCGCCACTTTGGTCGAGGACGGCATACGGCGCGTAGGTCAGGTCGTAGGTGGCGCCGTAACCGAACAGCAGCGATTGCAGCAACGCCGGGAGCAAAATCAGCGCGCGGTTCTTCGGATCCTTCACCAGCATCAGCAGTTCCTTCCAGCAAAGGAAGGCGACCCGCGCAATGAAGTCGAGCATCGGTGTCATCGTCACGCCAGCCGCTTGCGCAGGCTTCGGCGCGATGCCGCGATCAGCACGACGGCGTAAAACGCCAGGATCGAACCTTCGCGCGCGACCATCGGCCAGTTGTTGCCGGCCAGGAACAGGGTCTTGATCAACGGCATGAAGTGGGTCGCCGGGAGGAGCTGGCTCACGACCTGAATCGCGATCGGCATGTTGCGCAGGTCGAAGATGAATCCGGAGAGCATCAGGGCCGGCATGAAGCTGGCGAGCAGCGCCACCTGACTCGCCTGGAACTGATTGCGCGTCACGCCGGAGATGAACAGCCCGAGCGCCAGCGACACGATCAGGTACAGCACGGAGACGAAGACGATGGCGCCGAGCGATCCGCGGATCGGCACCTCGAAGAGGAATCGGGCGGCGAGCAGGCACATGATCAGATCGATGACGCCGATGACGAGATACGGCGTCAGCTTGGCCAGCACGAGTTCCAGCGGCCGGACCGGCGTCACGAAGAGCGACTCCAGCGTGCCACGTTCCCATTCTCGAGCGATCAGGAGCGACGTCAGGAACGCCCCGATCAACGTCAACACCAGCGCGATGAGGCCGGGGACGAGATACCACGTACTACTCGACGCTTCGTTGAACCACATGCGTGGGACGACGACGACGCTCCCGCCGGCAGAGCCACTTTCGCCGGCGCGGTCGGCCTGTCGAGCCGCCCAGACACCAACGGCGCCGGACACATAGGACTCAATCGTCGCGGCCGTGTTGGTGTCCACGCCGTTCAACACCAACTGCACTTGCGCCTGACCGGTCGCGAGCTGCCGCGAGAAATCGACCGGAACTCGAACGATGGCCTGCACTTCGGCCGCCCGCATGCGCGCCACCGCGTCGCTCATGCTCGTCGCCCAGACCGGTGCGAGGTATGGCGACCCCTGCAATCCCGCAAGCACCTCTCGCGCCTGCGGCGATCGGTCCTCGAGGACAATCGCCACCGGCGCGTCCGTCACATCGAACGAGAGTCCATAGCCGAACAACAGGATCAACAGGACAGGAAGCAGCAGGCCGACGGCCAGGTTGCTCCGATCGCGCAGCAGCTGCCGCGTCTCTTTGCGCAGCAGCGCAAGGAAGCGGCGGAAGAAGCCCGACGCGCTCATGCCGTGGCTCCCTGCGGTCGTTGCGCACGCGCGTGCTCGACGATGGCGATGAAGGCGCTGTTCATGTCGTCGGCGTCGCTGCCGGCCTGGGCGCGGACCTCACGCGGCGTGCCGATCGCCAGCAGATGCCCGGCATCCAGAATCGCGATGCGATCGCAGTACTCGGCTTCCTCCATGAAGTGCGTGGTGACGATGATGGTGACGCCCTGCTCGGCGAGCGAGGTGATCGATCGCCAGAACCCGCGGCGCGCCAGCGGATCGATGCCGCTGGTCGGCTCGTCGAGAAACAGGATGTCGGGTTCGTGCAGCAGGCCGGCGCCCATCGCCAGGCGTTGCTTGTAGCCGCCGGGCAAATCGCCGCTGCGCGCCGCCGCATCCAGATCGAATTCCCTGAGCGTCGCCGTGACGCGCGCGCGCAGCTTCTGCCCGCGCAGGCCGTAGACGCCGCCGAAGAACTCGAGGTTCTCGCGCACGCTCAGATCGCTGTAGAGCGCGAACTTCTGGGCGACGTAGCCGATGTGCGCGCGGGCCGCCGCGCGCGCGGTCCGCAGATTGACGCCGGCGACTTCGAGCTGACCGCTGGTCGCGGGCAGCAGCCCGCACAACATCCGGAACGTCGTCGTCTTGCCGGCGCCGTTGGGACCGAGCAGCCCGAAGATTTCGCCGCGCCGCACGTCGAAGGAGGTGCTGGCGACGGCGGTGAAATCGCCGAAGCGGCGCACCAGATCGCGGACGGCGATCGCCACCTCGTTGTTGCCGTGTGCGCGTTCGTGGCTGACCGTCGGCGCGGCGAGCGCACCGTGCGTATCCTCGTCTTCGTTCTGCCGCAGCATCATCATGAACGCGTCTTCGAATTCGGCGGCTCGCGGCGCTTTCGTCGCCGGCGCGACCAGTTCGTCCAGGCGATCCTCGGCGACCCGCGGCTGGGCGATAAAGCGAACGGCGCCGCCTCGCGGAACGGCGTCGAGCACGAGATCCGTTTTGTCGAACAACCGCGCCTGAAACAATCGCGCCGGTGTATCCGCCGGCGGCGTCGCGGTGAAGGTGAGTCCGTCCGCCTTTGTGCGAAGCGTGGCGGGCGCGCCTTCACTCAGGATCCGGCCGCGATGCATGACGAATACCTGGGCGCAGCGCTCGGCCTCGTCCATGTAGGCCGTGCTGATGAGCACGCTCAGATGCTCGGTGTCGATCAGTTGTTGCACGATCGTCCACAGTTCTCGTCGCGAGAGGGGATCCACGCCCACGCTCGGCTCGTCGAGCAGCAGCAGATCGGGGGACCGCACCAGTGTGCAGGCCAGACCCAGTTTCTGCTTCATGCCGCCGGAGAGTTTTCCCGCCGGGCGTGCCGTGAACGACGCCAGGTCGGTCATCGCGAGGAGTCGCGTGAACCGTTCGCGGCGGACGGCCTGAGGCACGCCGTGCAGGTCGGCGTAGAGATCCAGATTTTCCTGGACGCTCAGGTCCTCGTAGAGACCAAACCGCTGCGGCATGTAGCTGATGCGATCCTGAACCGCTTGTGCCTGCGCCGTGACGTCGAGGCCGAGCACGTGCAGACGCCCCGCATCAGGGGTCAGCAGTCCCGCGACCATGCGGATCAGCGTCGTCTTCCCGGCGCCGTCGGGCCCGACCAGTGCCGTGAGTGCGCCAGCACGAACAGTCATCGAGACGTTGTCGACGGCTTTCAGCCTGCCTCCGCCTGGCGCCGGGAACGCCTTGCCGATACCTTCGGCGACGATCGTCGTCGTCGGAGCGCTTGTCATTAGCCGCCGGTGGGCAACTGCACGGTCACCGGCTGACCGAGACGAAGGAGATTCGCGGTGTCGTCCACCAGGATGCGAACTTCGTAGACCAGGCTGGTGCGCAGCTGCTCGGTTTCGACGGACTTGGGCGTGAACTCCGCCGTCGACGCGATGAACGACACTTTGCCGGTAAGCGCACCGGAACTGCTGTCAGTCAGCACCCGCGCGGTCATGCCGTCCCGCACCTTGCCGAGGTCGGGCTCAGAGACGTAGACCCGCACCCATTTGGGCTGCGTCAGCGCCAACGCGAAGACCGGACGCTGCGGCGTCGCCATGTCGCCGGGCTCGAGCAGCCGCGATCGAACCACGGCATCGACCGGTGCGGTCAACTCACCGAGCTCAATCTGGTGGCGGAGCAGCGCCAGCTGTGCCCGTGATGCCTTGACCTGCGCCTCGGCGGCGCCGATGTCCTCGGCGCGCGAGCCGGCTTCGAGGAGCCGTAGCGCTTCGCGCGCCTCATCGGTGTGGGCTGAGGTCGTTTGCACCGCGCTTCTGGCGCGATCGAGATCCTGGGTGCTGACGCCCCGACCCTG
>DASXIR010000260.1:0-15556 GCA_036497895.1 Vicinamibacterales bacterium
GGTGCGGATGACGTCACATCACGACGGCGAGTTGCTGGCTGGCTGACTTTTTCTGGCCCTCGACGATCAGCTGACCGCAGGCCGCTCGGATGTCGCGTCCTCGGCTCTTGCGCACCGAGACGACGACGCCGTGATCCGCGACGATTTTCGCGAACTTGTCGATCGCCGCATCCGACGGCCGCTCGAACGGAATGCCCGGCGCGGCGTTGAGCGGAATCAGGTTCACTTTCGATTTCACGCCCGCGACCAGCTTCGCCAGCGCACGCGCGTCACGCGGCGAATCATTGACGCCGGCGAGCATCACGTACTCGAACGTGATGCGGCTGCGCTTGCGGACCGGGAAGCGCTTGCATGCCGCAATGATGTCGGCGACGCCGTATTTCTTGTTGATCGGCACGAGCTCGCCCCGCTGCAGGTCGGTGGGCGCGTGGAGGGAGATCGCGAGGTTCGGCATCACCGGCTCGCCGGCGAGGCGTTCCAGGGCTGATAGCAGTCCTACGGTCGACAGCGTGATCCTGCGCGGTGGCATCGCGAAACCGTGATCGTCGGTCAGAATCCTCAGCGCCGTCATCGTCTCGTCGTAGTTGTGGAGCGGCTCGCCCATGCCCATCAACACGATGTTGAACGCGACTTCGCGCATGTCGAGCGCATCGGCGAGCACGCGCACCTGGCCGACGATTTCGCCCGCGGTGAGGTTGCGGACCAGACCCATCTTGCCGGTCAGGCAGAACGCGCACGCCATGGCGCAGCCGACCTGCGTCGAAATGCAGAACGTCATCGACGGTGTGTCGGGGATGAACACCGATTCGATCTGCTTGCCGTCAGCAAGACGCAGCAGGAATTTCTCCGTGCCGTCTGAAGACTTTTCGCGATGGACGAGCGTCGGCGTGGTGAGCGTGAAACGTTCGGCGAGGGTCGCGCGCAAGTCGCGCGAGAGGTCCGTCATCGCCTTCGCGTCGGTGATGCCGCGGCGATAGATCCACTGAAAAATCTGACGGGCGTGGAAACGCTGATGCCCGGCGTCGGCAAGCGCAGACTCGAGTGCCGAGCGGTCCAGGTCGGCGAGGTCGGGTCGGTGCTCCGCGGCAGCCACTTTCGCTCTCTGTTTCTCAACCTTCCGAGACGTTCGATGGTAGCATGTTGTGAGCCTCACTTTGCCAGATTCCCCGATCGTCAGAGACGTCCTTCCGAACGGCCTGCGCATCCTGACCGAGCAGATGACCCAGGTGCGCTCGATCAGCATCGGTGTGTGGTTGACGCGCGGATCGCGCCACGAGAGCGCGGAGCGCAGCGGCATCGCGCACTTCGTCGAGCACATGCTGTTCAAGGGCACGGGCAGCCGGTCCGCGGAAGACATTGCCCAGCAGATCGATTCAATCGGCGGCCAGCTCGATGCGTTCACCGCGAAGGAGTACGCCAGCTACTACATCAAGGTGCTGGACGAACACCTGCCGCTGGCGATCGACATTCTCTCCGACATCGTCCGCCACCCGGCGTTCACGCCCGACGATATCGAGCGCGAGAAGAAAGTCGTCCTCGAAGAAATCAAGATGGTCGAGGACACGCCCGACGATCTGGTGCACGAGCTGTTCACCCAGGGATTCTGGGAGAACCATCCGCTGGGCCGCCCGATTCTCGGCACCAAGGAGACGGTCGAATCGTTCGACGCGGATCTGCTGCGTCGTTATTTTCGTGGCGTCTACACCGCGGACAACCTGATCGTGGCGGCGGTCGGCAACCTCGAGCACGATCGCGTCCGCGAGCTGGTGGCCGAAAAGTTCGGCTCGCTGATTGGCGCGGGAGAGCCCGCCGCCGATCACGCACCTGCGGTGGTGCCGAACGTGCTGATCCGGAACAAGGAGCTCGAGCAGAGCCACGTCTGCCTCGGCGTCGGCAGCTATCCGCAGGATCATGACGATCGGTATTCGAGTTATGTGCTGAATACGTTGCTCGGCGGATCGATGAGCTCGCGTCTGTTCCAGAACGTCCGCGAAAAGCGCGGCCTCGCCTACGCCGTCTTCAGCGGGCTCAGCGCGTACCGCGATGCGGGAGCGTTCACCATCTACGCCGGCTGCGCCAACGACGCAGTGGACGAGGTGGTGGACTTGTGTGTCGAGGAATTACGCGGCGTCAAGCACACCGAGGTGTCGGCCTCCGAGTTGCAGCGTTCCAAGGATCATCTCAAGGGCAGCCTGATGCTGAGCCTCGAGAACACGGCGAGCCGGATGTCGCATCTGGCCCGTCAGGAGATCTACTTCGACAAGCAGTTCGGTCTGGACGAGACGCTGCAGGGTATCGAAAAGGTGACCGCGGCCGATGTGCAGCGGGTCGCCGCGGATTTGTTTCGCAATGGTTCTCTGTCGGCGACGGTGCTCGGCAAGGTAAACGGGATGCAGATCTCCCGCGAGCGGCTCGACCTTGATTAGTCAGCCCCGATTCGTCACGCTCGATTAGATGATTGCCCGTTATACCCACCCCGACATGGGGCGGATCTGGAGCGACCAGCGCCGCTACGAGACCTGGTTGCTCGTCGAAACCGCCGCCGCTGAAGCGATGGCCGCCGCCGGCATCGTGCCGGGCGATGCTGCGCGCGACATCCGTGATCGCGGCGCGTTTGACATCGCACGGATCGAAGAGATCGAGCAGACCACCCAGCACGACGTGATCGCCTTCACCACTGCGGTGGCTGAGAAGGTTGGACCGTCGGCGCGCTGGCTGCATTTCGGACTCACCTCGTCCGACGTCATCGACACCGCGCAGGCCTTGCAGATGCGCGAAGCCTGCGATGTCATCCTCAAGGACCTGGATGGACTGGCCGATGCGATTCGCGAGCGAGCCATGGAGCACCGCCGGACGCCGATGATCGGCCGGACCCACGGCGTTCACGCCGAACCGATGACGTTCGGGTTGAAGCTGGCGTTGTGGTACGCCGAGGTCGAGCGGGATATCGAACGGGTCCGCCGTGCGCGCACGACGATCAGTGTCGGCAAGCTGTCAGGAGCGGTCGGGACGTTTGCCCACCTGCCGCCTGCGATTGAGGTGGCGGTATGCGCGCGGCTTGGGCTCGAGCCGGCTCCGGTCGCGTCGCAGGTGATTCAGCGCGATCGCCACGCCGAGTTGATGGCCGCTCTGGCGCTCACTGCCGCGGCGCTTGAAAAGTTCGCGCTCGAAATCCGCGGACTGCAGAAAACAGAAATCGGCGAGGTCGAGGAGCCGTTCGGCAAGGGGCAGAAGGGTTCGTCGGCGATGCCGCATAAGCGCAATCCGATCGGCTGCGAACAGATTGTCGGGATGGCGCGGCTGGTCAGGAGCAACGCTCATGCCGCGCTGGAGAACGTCGCGCTCTGGCACGAGCGCGACATCTCGCACTCCTCGGTCGAGCGCGTCATTCTTCCGGATAGCTTCATCGTGCTCGACCACATGCTCCGCCGCATGACGCGGATCGTGAAGGGCATGCTGGTTTATCCCGAGCGGATGCTCGAGAACCTGAACCGGTCGCGGGGCGTGGTGTTTTCGGGCACCGTGCTGCTCGAGCTCGCCCAGCGAGGCGTCTCGCGCGAACAGGCCTACGAGTGGGTGCAGCGCAACGCGATGCGTTCGTTCGCGGAGCATCGCGACTTCAAGGCCCTGCTGCTCGCCGATGCCGACGTCGCCGCCGTGCTGCCCGCGGCCGACATCGAACGAGCCTTCGATCTCGGCACGCAACTGCGACACGTCGACGAGATTTACGATCGGGTGTTCAAGACCGTCACCGCCTAGCCGTCGCGGAGGACACGACATGCGCGCGCGCGTTTTTGTTACGTTGAAGCCGTCGGTATTCGATCCGCAAGGCAAGGTGATCGCCGACGCGCTGCACTCGCTCGGCTATGACGGCGTCGCGGACGTCCGTCAGGGCAAGTACTTCGAGCTCGAGCTGTCGGCCGCTGACGCCGCGACCGCACGCACTCTGGCCGCTGAGGTCGCGGACAAGGTGCTGGCCAACCCCGTCATCGAGAGCTATCGCATCGAGGTTGACTGACCATGAAATTCGGCATCGTCGTCTTTCCCGGCAGTAACTGCGACGAAGACGCGCTTCACGCCGCCAGGGACCTGTTCGGCCAGGAGGCCGACTATCTCTGGCACAAGGACACCGACCTGAAGGGCGCTGATGTTCTGATTCTGCCGGGCGGCTTTGCGCACGGCGACTATTTACGGACCGGCGCGATGGCGCGATTCTCGCCGATCATGGCGCCAGTGCGGGCGTTCGCTGAACGCGGCGGGCCCGTGCTCGGCATTTGCAACGGGTTTCAGATCCTGCTCGAGTCGGGGCTGCTGCCGGGTGCGATGCTCCGCAACCGCAGCTTGAAATATCGCTGTGAGCACGTCCACGTCCGGGTGGAACAGAACGACACACCGTTTTCCAGCGCTGCCAGCGTCGGACAGGTCCTGCGAATTCCGATCGGACATGGCGAGGGAAACTACTTCGCGCCGTCGGACATGCTCGAGCGGATCGAAACGAATCGTCAGGTAATTCTGCGCTACACCGACGCGGCCGGTCGCCTCGACGACCACTCGAATCCCAACGGCTCGGTGAACGCCATCGCGGCGATCTGCAACGAGCAGCGAAATGTCGTCGGCATGATGCCCCATCCCGAACGCGCCTGCGAGGCACTCCTCGGCGGTGTCGATGGGCGGGTCATCTTCGAATCGATCCTTCGTGCGGTCGAGAGGCCCGCGTTGCAAGTGGCGGGGCGGTCCCGCTAGGGCCGCCGGAGAAGAGATGATCGACGCCAAGGTTCTGGAGCGCCACGGACTCAAGGCCGACGAATACGAGCGCATCGTCGCGTTCATGGGCCGCGAGCCGAATCTCACCGAGCTTGGGATTTTTTCGGTGATGTGGTCCGAGCACTGCAGCTACAAGAGCTCGCGCGTGCACCTGAAGACGCTGCCAACCGAGGGTCCGCAGGTATTGCAGGGCCCCGGAGAAAACGCCGGGGCCGTGGACGTCGGCGAAGGATTGGCCGCCGTTTTCAAGATCGAATCACACAACCACCCGTCGTTCATCGAACCGTACCAGGGCGCGGCGACCGGCGTCGGCGGCATCATCCGCGACATCTTTACGATGGGCGCCCGCCCGATTGCGCTGCTCAATTCGCTGCGCTTCGGATCGCTCGACGCTCCGGGCACAGCTCGCCTGGTCGAAGGGGTCGTCGCCGGTATCGCCGGCTACGGTAACAGCATCGGAATCCCCACGATCGGTGGAGAGGTGGTGTTCGAGCCGTCATATGCCGGCAATCCGCTGGTCAACGTCTTCTGCCTCGGCATTGCCAAGGCGTCGGACATCATCAAGGGCGTCGCCTCCGGCGTTGGCAACGCGGTCTACTACGTAGGCGCGAAGACCGGTCGTGACGGCATCCACGGCGCCACCATGGCGTCGGCGGAGTTCGACGAAAAGTCCGCGGAGAAGCGCCCTGCGGTGCAGGTCGGCGATCCGTTCATGGAAAAGCTGCTGCTCGAGGCTTGCCTCGAAGTGATGCAGACGGACGCGCTGATCGGCATCCAGGACATGGGTGCGGCCGGGCTGACCTGCTCGACCACCGAGATGGGCTCGAGAGGCGGCGCCGGCGTCGAGATCGACGTGTCGCTCGTGCCCCAGCGCGAGACCGGCATGACGCCTTACGAGATCATGCTCTCCGAATCGCAGGAGCGGATGCTGCTGGTCGCCAAGCCGGGCCGCGAAGCGGAAGTCGAGCGCATCTTCGAAAAATGGGACTTGCACGCCGTCAAGATCGGCCACGTCACCAGCGATGGCATGCTCCGCGTGAAGGAGAACGGCGTCGTTGTCGCCGAGATTCCCAACCGCGCGCTGACCGACGAGGCACCGCTCTATCGGCGGCCGATGACCGAGCCGGGATATCTTCGCGATGTGACGCTACTCGACCTCGATGCGCTGTCGCGGGACGGGCAGAAGGCTCTTCCGGAACAGAACGCCGCGCTATTGGCGATTCTTGCGTCGCCGACTGTCGCCAGCAAGCGGTGGGTCTACCGCCAGTACGACCATATGGTGCGGACCAACACCATCAACCTGCCGGGATTGGGCGCAGGCGTGGTGCGCATCAAGGGTACCGATCGAGCGCTGGCGATGTCGCTCGACGGCAACGGTCGCTATTGCTATCTGGATCCGCGGCGCGGAGCGATGCTCGCCGTCGCCGAGGCCGCCCGCAACGTCGCCTGCTCAGGCGCGCTCCCGCTGGCGGCGACCAATTGCCTGAATTTCGGCAACCCGGAGCGTCCGGCGATCATGTGGCAGCTGGCGAAGGCGGTGGAAGGGATCGGCGAAGCATGCCGGGCGCTGAATGTGCCGATCACCGGTGGCAACGTCAGCTTGTACAACGAGACCGACGGCAAGGCGATTTATCCGACGCCGACGATTGGCGTCGTCGGCCTGCTCGAGCACGCCGATCGCGTCGTCGGGCGACGGTTTCAGGAGGCCGGCGATGTCATCATCCTGCTCGGCGAAGGACGTGGGGAACTCGGTGGCAGCGAGTACTTGAACGTCGTGCATGGCGTGGTGCGCGGCGTGCCGCCGGCGTTGAATCTCGATGCCGAACATTCGCTGCAGCTGTTGCTGGTCGCGCTCGCGACCGACCAGATGATGCGGTCGGCGCACGACTGCTCGGACGGCGGCATCGCGGTCACCCTGGCTGAGTGCTGCTTTGGCACCAACGGCATCGGCGCCGAAGTCTCGATTGCCGGCGTTCAGGTCGGCAGAGGTCCGGCCGTAAACGTTGCGGCCGCGCTTTTTGGCGAATCGGCATCGCGGGTCGTCGTTTCGGCGGTGCCAGAAGACGTCACGCGAGTGCTCGAACGGGCGGCAGCGGCCGGCGTGCCTGCCGCGGTGATCGGACAGACAGGCGGAAGCCAGTTGCGGATCGCGGTCGGCGGCGCGATAGTCATCGATCAATCCGTCGACGATGCCGAACGGCTGTGGTCCGGCGCGATCGAACGGTATTTTGTGAAGCGCGTGGCCTGAAATATGTTGGATAAATTCAAGGACGAGTGCGGCGTTTTCGGCATCTTTGGCCACCACGAAGCGGCCAACATGACCTATCTCGGTCTGTATGCGCTGCAGCATCGCGGCCAGGAGAGCGCCGGTATCGCGGCCTCGAACGGCGAGCGGGTCCGGATCTCGAAGTCGATGGGTTACGTCGCCGATGTGTTCGACGGCGAGACGCTGTCGCAACTGGCCGGGCCGATTGCCATCGGTCACGTGCGCTATTCGACTGCCGGCGAGAGCAAGCTGCTGAACGCGCAACCGATCCTGATCGATTGCGCGCACGGCCAGATCGCGCTCTGCCACAACGGCAACATCGTCAACGCGCGCGAGTTGCGTGACGAGCTGGTCCAGCAGGGATCGATTTTTCAGTCGAACAGCGATACCGAAGTCATCCTGCACCTCTACGCGCGCTCGAAGGCGGGCAGCGTCGAGGGCGCCATTATCGAATCGGTGTCGCAGGTCCAGGGCGCGTTCTCGCTCGTGATGCAGACCAGGGACAGCCTGATCGCCGTCCGCGACCCGCACGGCTTCCGTCCGCTTGCACTGGGTCGCCTTGGCGACGCAGTCGTGATCTGCTCGGAAACGTGCGCAATGGATCTGATCGGGGCGACCTACGAACGTGACGTGGAGCCCGGCGAAATTCTGATCGTGAACCGCGACGGCGTTCGCACGTTCAAACCGTTCCCGCCCGCCCCGCTCGCCCATTGCATCTTCGAGCACGTCTATTTCGCCCGGCCAGACAGCTACGTCTTCGGCCGGAGTGTCAACGAAACGAGGACCGAACTGGGCCGTGTGCTGGCGCGCGAACAGCCGGTCAGTGCGGATGTCGTTGTTCCGGTCCCCGACTCGGGGGTCTGTGCGGCGATGGGCTTCGCCGAAGAGTCCGGCGTGCCGTTACGGATGGGACTCATCCGCAACCACTACGTCGGCCGGACGTTCATCCAGCCGCAATCCTCGATTCGCCACTTCGGTGTCAAGGTCAAGCTGAACCCCGTTCGCAGCATCCTCGATGGCAAGCGGGTCGTGCTGGTCGACGATTCGCTGGTGCGCGGCACGACGAGTCGCAAGATCGTCGGGATGGTGCGGGCGGCAGGCGCGAAAGAAGTACATGTGCGGATCAGCTGTCCGCCGACGATTTCGCCGTGTTTCTACGGCGTCGATACGCCGCAGAAGTCCGAGCTGATCGCCGCGACGCACACGCTCGAAGAGATTCGCGGATTTCTCGAAGCCGACAGCGTCGCGTATCTCAGTCTCGAAGGACTGATGAGCACCGTTGGCCGCGAGCGCGGCTCGTATTGCAGTTCGTGTTACACGGGTGAATATCCTGTGCCAATCCCGAGCGATCAGGCCAGTTACTTGCAACTGGCGTTGAAGCTGGACAAAAACGAGCCGGTCGCCAAATGAGATCGTGATGGCCCGAACGAAACGTTTTCCTCGTGGTCGAATAGTTCTTTGTTTCATCTGCAGTCTTGCTGTCCTTTGCCTTCGCGAGCCGAAGGCCAGCGCACAGGAGCCGGCCGCGCCCCAGACCGTTTCTCCGGCGCAACTGCAAGCCGCCATCGACAAGCTCGGCGACCTCGACTACAACACGCGGACCACGGCATCCCGCACCGTTCGTCGCACGGCGACGGCCCAGGCCGTCGTGGCCCTCCAGCGCGCGGTCTCCGAGCACGCCGATGGATATGTGCGCTACCGGGCGCTGGTCCTGCTGACCGGGTTCAACGACCCGCGTGCGAAGGACGCGATGCGCGAGTCGCTCGCCAGCCCCAACGATCGGTTGCGCGCCGTCGCGTACAGCTTTTTCGAACACAACCCCGACCGCACGCTCGGCGCTCAGTTTCTGGCCGCGCTGAACAAGGAGCAGGCGGAGTTCGTCCGGCCGGCATTGGTCCGCGCGCTGGCGGCGCTCGCCGCCCTCCCGGCGGCCGAGGAAACGCCGCGGATCCGGCAGGCGTTGTTGCAGGAGGTCAAGCGAGGCGAGGATTTCTTCCGCAGCGCCGTCATCGAGGCGCTCGGTGACTACAAGGCCACCTATGCGATCGACGCGCTGATCGCGGTGGCCAAACTCGACGGTCCGCTGCAGGACGATGCGGCGCTGTCGCTGGGAAAAATCGGCGACAAGCGCGCGCTCGACACGCTTGCCGGCCTGCAACGGTCCGCGCCGCGCCAGTCGCAGCCCGCCGTCGCCACGGCGATCTGCCTGCTCGACGTCAACTGCGGATCGCACGAAGGATTTCTGGTCGAAACGCTGAAGTTCTCGGACAAGAACGCCGGATTCCAGGAACTGCTGCGCGCCTCTGCCGCAGGCCTCGGTGTTCTGGCTGTGGCGGGACATGCTGAGGCGCTCGACTCGTTGATCGAAGTCGGAGTCCCGTCCAGGGATCCCACCCGCGCCCCGGTGTCGCTGGCGCTCGCCACCGTCGCGCTGCGCAACACGCCGCTGGTCATCGCGACGCTGGAGAAGCGCGCCGACCGCAACGAGGCAATCGTGCTCATCGCCGAAGGCTTCGACATGCTCGAAGAGGATCTCGAAAAGGAGCGCTTCTTCGCGTTGGTGAGGCGCACCTATTGGGATTCTCCCGCCGCCTCGCCGCAACGCGCGCTCATGCAGTCGCTGATCGGCAAGCTGGACTTCTGAGAATGAGCGACTACAAAGCTGCCGGCGTCGACATCGAGGCCGGCAACGAGACCGTTCGGCGCATCCGCTCGTTGGCGCGATCCACGTTCACGTCCGGCGTGCTTTCCGACATCGGGTCGTTCGGCGGGCTCTTTCGTCTCGACAGCACCCGGTTTCAGGAGCCGGTGCTCGTCTCGAGCGCCGACGGCGTAGGCACCAAGCTGAAAGTCGCCTTCATGACCGATCGGCACGACACCATCGGCGCCGATCTCGTCAACCACTGCGTCAATGACATCCTCGTGCAGGGCGCGGAACCGTTGTTTTTCCTCGACTACCTCGCTACCGGCCGGCTTTCGCCCGACGTGGCGGAGCAGGTGGTCAAAGGCGTGGCGCAAGGCTGCCGCGAAAACGGCTGTGCGCTGATCGGCGGCGAGACCGCCGAGATGCCGGGATTTTACAGCGACGGCGAATATGACATCGCCGGCTTCATCGTCGGCATCGTCGATCGGTCGAAGGTGATCGACGGAAAAAACATCCGCCCGGGTGATGTGCTGATCGGCCTGCCGTCGGCCGGCCTGCACACCAACGGGTATTCGCTGGCACGACGGGTGTTCTTCGATCTCGCAGGGTGGAAGCCGGACACTATGGTCCCCGAGCTCGAGGCCACGATCGGCGAGGCACTGCTCGCGCCGCATCGCTCCTATCTGTCGCTCGTTCGGCCACTGCTGGAGCGCGGCTGGGTGAAAGGGTTGGCGCACATCACCGGCGGTGGGATTACCGAGAACCTGCCGCGCGTCCTTCCCGAGGGCTGCGCGGCGGACATCGACTTGTCGTCGTGGACGGTACCGGCCCTCTTCCGACTGCTTCAGGAGCACGGTTCTATCTCCAGAGACGAGATGTTCCGTGCCTTCAATATGGGCATCGGCCTGGTGCTCGCATGCGCAGCGAGCGATGCGAATCAGCTGCTCGATCAGCTGACGCGTGCCGGCGAGCCCGCTGTTCGAATCGGTGTTATCGCGGTGGGCGATCGTATCGTGCGTTACGCGTAGGCATCATCAGTGATCGGACTCTCTGGCAAGCGCCTCGCGGTGTTGATTTCCGGCCGCGGTTCCAATCTGCAAGCGATTCTCGACGCCATTGAAACCAGGGACCTTGATGCGACCGTTGCCGTCGTCGTCTCGAACCGCGACGATGCCGACGGGCTGCAGCGTGCGGGTGAAGCTGGCGTCGAAGCAATCCGCCTCCCGTCGCGTGGCCGTCCGT
Organism: Vicinamibacterales bacterium; assembly: GCA_036497895.1. Classification (GTDB taxonomy): domain Bacteria; phylum Acidobacteriota; class Vicinamibacteria; order Vicinamibacterales; family CAVVIG01; genus CAVQFC01. Next base: position 10,917 of record DASXIR010000260.1, read on the forward strand.
CCCGTGACGAGTACGACCGCGCCCTGGCCGACGTGCTGACGGCCCGAGGCGTCGATCTCGTATGTCTGGCCGGTTTCATGCGACTGGTAGGCGCGCCTTTGCTCGAGGCCTTTCCGCAGCGCATCCTCAATATCCACCCGTCGCTGTTGCCCTCGTTCCCGGGGCTCAACGCACAGCAGCAGGCGATCGATCACGGCGTTCAGTTCAGTGGTGCAACCGTGCATTTCGTCACACCCGAGCTCGACGCGGGTCCAATCGTGCTGCAGGCGGCCGTTCCCGTGCTGCCCGGCGACACGGAAGCGTCGCTGTCCGCGCGCATCCTGATCGAAGAGCATCGCTTGTATCCGCGGGCGATCGGAATCGTGCTTGCCGGCGGCTGGACGATCGATGGCCGCCGGTTTATCCCGGCGCAAGCCGCTCGGGCGAGATAATCCGCATGATCCCTACCCTGGTCTCTCTCGTTCCGTTCGGGCCCGACGAGCCGGTGAAAGTGATCGAACTGGGCGGCGGCGATGCCACGCTGACCGACGCGCTGTTGACGCAATTCCGACGTGCCAGTGTGACGGTGCTCGAGCAGGACGAATCCGTGCGTCAGGCGGTTACGGAGCGGTTGACCGGATTCGGCGATCGGGTGCGTGTCGTAGCCTTCGACCTGTCCGCGCTGGACTGGTGGGATCGCATGTTCGGCGCTGACCTGGTCGTGTCGTCCATGCAGATCGGCGCTCTCAACGACGCCAAGAAGCAGTATCTCTACAAGGCGGTCGCCGATCGTCTGTCGCCGCGTGGAGTGTTGCTCATCGCCGATCGTCTCGAACCCGGCCAACTCCTGCACCACCTCGTGTGGCTGAAACACGCCGGCTTCGCGCTGGTCGACTGTTTCTGGCGGAACGGCGCGCGGGCGATTGTCGGCGGTCTCAGGCAGGTTGCAGGGTCAGCACCGCGACCTCAGGCGGGCAGTTGATTCGTACCGGCACGTAGATCGTTCCGACGCCACGGCTCACGAACAGCGTCGTACGATCGCGGCGCCCGATGCCCTGGATGACCGGAAATTTCTGCGCCGCAATCGCGCCGACCACCGGCAGCACCACCTGGCCGCCGTGGGTGTGTCCCGACAACACCAGCGGAACACCAAGCGCCGCCGCCTCGGTCAGTCTCCGCGGATCGTGCGCCAGCAGCATCGCCATCGGTGCGGTGTCGCGTGTGAGCGCGGCGATGTCAATCTGCCGCTTGGTCCAGTAACGGATGCCGACGATGTCGATGGGTTCGTTGCGGATAGCAACGCGTGTGCGTGCATCCTTCAGCATCTGCACGCCGTTTCTGCCAAGGGCCGCCGGCATGTCGTGATCGTCGTCGTGGTTGCCGAGGATGCCGAACACGCCGTGCGGCGCCGTCAGCGGTGCGAGCGCCTCCGCGGCGGGTCCGACGTACTGACGATCGCCGTAAGTCACGTAGTCTCCGCCGAGGACGATCAAATCCGGTTTCTCGGCGTTCAGTGCGGCCACCGCATGCGCGACATCGTCGTGAGAGACGAACAGGCTGCGATGGACGTCGGTGATGAGGCCGACGCGCAGCCCGGCGAGCGCAGTCGGCAGGCCAGCGACTGGCAGCGCCGCGCGGGTGATTGAGAACTCGTGACGGCCGTAGAAGAATCCGTACGCGCCCGTTCCGGCGACGCCGCCGACGCCGGCAGCGACCATCGTCTTCAGGACGGCGCGGCGGGTCACAGCCATCGACTGGTATAGTAACCCGTTGCAAACAATGGCGAATCTCTTCGACGAACTGCAGTGGCGCGGGCTGATATTCGACGCGACTGAAGGCTTGAGCGATCTCTTCGCACGCGAGCGCGTGACCGCGTACATCGGGTTCGATCCGACCGCCTCGAGCCTGCACATCGGCAGCCTGCTGCACATGGTGACGCTGGCGCGCATGCAGCGTTTCGGTCACTCGCCGATTGCGATCGCCGGCGGCGGCACCGGCATGATCGGCGATCCAAGCGGCAAGGCGAAGGAACGAACGCTGCTCACGCCCGACGAAATCAACGCCAATGTCGAGGGCATCAAGGCGCAGCTGGCGCGTTTTCTCGACTTCGATCGGGCCGCCAATCCAGCGCGTCTCGTGAACAACGCCGACTGGCTCGCCTCGTTCGATCTGCTCGGGTTCCTGCGCGACACCGGCAAGTACTTCACCGTGAATTACATGCTGCAGAAGGAATCGGTGAACCGGCGGCTCGAGAGCGAGGACGGCATTTCCTACACCGAGTTCAGCTACCTGCTGCTGCAGGCGCGTGACTTCCTCGAGTTGTTCGATCGCTACGGGTGCACGCTGCAGATGGGCGGCAGCGATCAATGGGGCAACATCACCGCCGGCATCGAGCTGATTCGCAAGCTGCGCGCGAAGAAGGCGCACGGCCTGGTCACGCCATTGGTCACGATGGCGTCGGGGGTGAAGTTCGGGAAGACCGAGGCGGGGACGATCTGGCTGGATCCAGAGAGGACCTCGCCGTTCCGGTTCTATCAGTTCTGGTTCAACACGGACGATCGTGATGTGGTGGCGTACTTGAAGTACTTCACGTTTCTCGAGCGCGCGGGAATCGACGCACTTGTATCGACGCTCGCCAGTGCGCCGGACAAACGCGAAGCCCAGCGCGTACTCGCGCGCGAGGTCACGGCGCTCGTGCACGGCGCCGATCAGGTGACGCGCGCCGAGCGCGCCTCGAGCGTTCTGTTCAGCGAGGACATCGCCACGCTCACCGCCGACGATGTGCTCGCGGTGTTTGAAGACGTGCCGTCGACGGAAATTCCTGCGGACGAGTTCGGCGGCGCCGGCCTCGCAATGGTCGATCTGGTTGCGCGCGTGCAGTTGGCCGCGTCGAAGAGCGAAGCGCGCCGGCTGGTGCAGTCCGGCGGGGTCTACATGAACAATCGTCGCATCGCCGATTTGCAGGCGCGCATCACGATCGCGGATGCGATCGGCGGACGCCTCGTAGTGCTGCGAAAAGGGCAGAAGCAGACCCATATTGTCCGGGTCGCTTGACGTACTTGAATCGGTACGAGATACTCTCTGGACGTTCGGTCGCGAGAAATTCTGCCAGGGAAGTTCGAGCAGGTTTACCTCCGTCGAAGCCAAGAAGGACCCACGACCAAGTCATCCCGACCGTTGAGAATAATTTCTTCGGTTCCGCGATTTAGGGGTTGACAAGGTCAGAAGTCATTAGTAACCTTAGAAGGTTCCCCTAAACGCGCCGCGACTGACATGCGGCGAGGCCGTCCAGGCCAGACTTGGACCGGTGGGAGCGAGCGGGCAGCAACGCTGCGTGCGATGTCGGGATGGGGCGCCCAGGGCGTTCCAGCAGTCGGTTCTTTGAAAACTAGATAGTGCGTGCAAGCACACACAGCCCGTCAAGAGATGGAGGGTCCGCAAGGACAGCTCGTCTTAAGACAATGAAGTCAGCGAGTGGCGTTGCAGAATCAGTCGACCGGAGTTGTTAGTCCGTGCGATGGCGACTGGCGACGACCACTTCAGAACGATAAACGGATTAAACAACGCAGAGCCAAGAAATCGGCCTCGCGTTAATCGGTTGCGTTGTCGAAGAGCGAGCCTTCGGGTGAGTTCGACGGCAACCGACGAATTTAACATGAGAGTTTGATCCTGGCTCAGAATCAACGCTGGCGGCGTGCCTAACACATGCAAGTCGAACGCGAAAGTCCCGCAAGGGATAAGTAGAGTGGCAAACGGGTGAGTAACACGTGGGTGACCTGCCTTCGAGCGGGGGATAACGTCCCGAAAGGGACGCTAATACCGCATAACATCCTGCCTTTTAAGAGGTGGAGATCAAAGCCGGGGACCGCAAGGCCTGGCACTTGAAGAGGGGCCCGCGTCTGATTAGCTAGTTGGTGGGGTAATGGCCTACCAAGGCAACGATCAGTATCCGGCCTGAGAGGGCGGACGGACACACTGGGACTGAGACACGGCCCAGACTCCTACGGGAGGCAGCAGTGGGGAATTGTTCGCAATGGGCGCAAGCCTGACGACGCAACGCCGCGTGGAGGATGAAGACCTTCGGGTCGTAAACTCCTTTCGATCGAGACGAATGTTTTCCGGGTGAACAATCCGGGAAAGTGACGGTACCGAGAGAAGAAGCCCCGGCTAACTCTGTGCCAGCAGCCGCGGTAATACAGGGGGTGCAAGCGTTGTTCGGAATTACTGGGCGTAAAGGGCTCGTAGGTGGCCAACTAAGTCAGACGTGAAATCCCTCAGCTTAACTGGGGAACTGCGTCTGATACTGGATGGCTTGAGATTGGGAGAGGGATGCGGAATTCCAGGTGTAGCGGTGAAATGCGTAGATATCTGGAGGAACACCGGTGGCGAAGGCGGCATCCTGGACCAACACTGACACTGAGGAGCGAAAGCCAGGGGAGCAAACGGGATTAGATACCCCGGTAGTCCTGGCCCTAAACGATGAATGCTTGGTGTGGCGGGTATCGATCCCTGCCGTGCCGAAGCTAACGCATTAAGCATTCCGCCTGGGGAGTACGGTCGCAAGGCTGAAACTCAAAGGAATTGACGGGGGCCCGCACAAGCGGTGGAGCATGTGGTTCAATTCGACGCAACGCGAAGAACCTTACCCAGGCTTGAACAGC
>DASXIR010000261.1:0-10254 GCA_036497895.1 Vicinamibacterales bacterium
GCTCTCAGATCGTCAGATCAGATCCTTAGACAAATTCTTAAGTACTCAAATCCTCAGATCCTTAGATGAAATCTCCTGAATCGCCCCAACTGAAATGTCTGCCTTCGGATATTGCGCGGTCAGCGCGTCATCGTTGGCATAGTGCCCCTGTTTCACCCATATCGTCGTCAACCGATCTCCCCAGGTCTCTTTCATCGCGGCGAGGATGCGGATCTTGTCGTCCACCATCACGTAGCGCTTCGCGGGGTAGCAGCGTTCGACATCGTCGAGCATCTGCTCCTTGTGGATGTAGATGAGCACGTTCCCCTCGACCGTTGCCCACAGTCCCGAGCGTTCTACTTTGCGCGGCTGGAACACGACGTCGCCATCAGACAGGATGACGGTTCGTCCACGGCGGCGAAGATGCCTGAGTGCGTCGAGCGCTCCGGGATAGAGCCGCGAGGCGAACGGGTAATGCAGGAGAAACAGCGAAATCTCCAGGACACTGGCGTCGCGTGGCCGCTCGACCCGGTAACGCTGGAGCGCGCCGAGATAGTCGGCGTAACCGAGCTCGGTACGCAGCTGCTCGAAGATCTCCCAGTACCGGGCTTCGAGTTCGGCGCCGAACGCGGCAACCAGATGCTGCCGCAGGTCGGCGATGACAGCGTCGTTGTCGAGCAGTGTGTTGTCGACATCGATCAGACAGACTACGTCCTCGGTAGCGTTCACGCCTCCTCCGGGCACGGCGCGTTCGCGTAGCCGGAACGAAAGGGTGTGACGACGCCGGTCGCCGGCTCGAACTTGTGGCGCCACACACACGCGGTGTCGTTCGCCAGCAGGTGAATCGAGATCGAGGCGGTGTCGGAAATCGTGCGGACGTAGTGGATGTCGTCGGTCGGCGGGAGCAGTGGATAACACTCCCCCGGACCAAGCTCCTGACGCTTGGCGATCTCGAGCTGCGCCTTCGCGGGGTCAGTGCCATCGTCGAGCCGACGATAGACCGTTTCGTCCTGGCGGCCTCGGTAGATGCCCACCAGGCCCCACGCGAGATGATCGTGGACGGGCGTGGCCGCTCCGGCCGGTACTACCAGCGAAAACAGGCAGAGCGATCCGTTTTCCGCGCGGTACAGCGCGTACTGGCCGATGCCGCCGCCCATCTTGCTGGTGTCGTCCGGCCTGGCGCACTCGTCGGGGAGCCATCCCTCGGACGCCAGCAGCGTCGCGAACGCCGGCCGCAGTGCCTCGACGCGGGCCGCGTGATCAGCGACTTCAGCGGTCAAACGCTCCGTCTCTTGAACCAGGGCGCGGACCTCCGGCACGTCGACGAGAAACCCAAATCGTTGATGCGGATGCGAATGACCGAGATCACACATCGAAGCCCCCTTCGGTACCGCAGCATACCGCGATGCGCCGTCGGCACCAACGAACGGCTCAGTCGCATTGACCGAATCGAGCAGTACCGCCATCATCGATTTACCGGCATGCCGCGGCTACGCGTCGACGTCCCGCTCTGGCTGCCGCAACGCCGATCGTCCCGCCTGCTCTTTCCCTCGTTGCACGGCACGTTGAAGACGGACGTCGTAATCGTCGGCGGCGGGATCACGGGCGCCACGGCGGCGTGGCGATTCGCCGAAGCCGGCGGACGCGTGGCGCTCGTCGAGGCCGCTCGAATCGGCCGCGGCAGCACGGCCGCGAGCAGCGCGCTGTTGATGAAGGAACCCGACGAGGACTTCAGCGCGCTCGCCAGACGTTATGGCAAGGACCGGACCCGCCGCATCTGGCAGCTGAGCACCAATGCGAATCGTCGCCTGATCGGCACCCTTCGACAGCTGGAGATCGCCTGCGACCTCAGGCTTCGCGACTCGGTCTACTATGCGCCAACCCAAAGCGACGCCGACCATCTGCGCAACGAGCATCGACTGCGCAGTGACGCAGGTCTCGGCGGCCGTTGGCTGAGCCGCGACGGCGTGAACCGCGCCACTGGACTCGAGGCCGCTGGCGCCATTCGCACCAGCGGCGACGCGCAGGTTGATCCCTATCGCGCCTGCGTCGGGCTGCTGCGGGCCGCTGCCGGTCGTGGCGCACGCATCTTCGAACGCACAGCGGCAGCCAGCATCAAGTCCGGACGTCATGGTGTGGTCGTCACCACGCCTCGCGGTGCGGTCCACGCGGACCGGGTGATCATCGCCAGCGGCTATGCGACGCCGTACTTCAAGCCTCTGCTGGCGCGCTTTCGCATGCTGAACACCTACGTCGTCGTCACGCGCCGGATGAGCGCGACGGAACGGCGACGCATCGGTCTCGGCGCGGTCATGTTGTGGGATACCGGCCGGCCCTATCACTACGCGAGGTGGACGCCAGATCATCGCCTGATGATGGGCGGCGGCGATCGCCCGCTCCTGCCGGAACGCGAGCGGCGAGAGGCGCTCCGCGAACGCACCCACGGCGTTCACGATCATTTCCTGCGCTTATATCCGGCGCTCGCCGGTATCCCGCTCGAATGGGCATGGGAGGGATTGTTCGCGACGACGCCGGACAGCCTGCCTTACGTTGGGCCGCACCGCCGCTACCCGCGACACTTGTTCGCGCTCGGGTACGGCGGCAACGGCATGACCTTCGGATTCCTGGCCGCGGGGCTGCTGCTCGACTGGTGCCAGAGTGGGCCGTCGGCCGATCACGATCTGTTCGCGTTTTCGCGCTGACTGACGCGGACTACGCCGCGCCGGTCCTGCCGGCGTCCTGGGGTTTGGCGCTCTCGTCCACCTCACGCTCGACTTCGACCGTGCATTCCGTCAGCACAGCGGCGAGCGCTCCGACCGCAGCCAGCACCGGCGCCAGCACGGCTCCAATGACGCCGACCGTCAGCGGAAACTCGGCCACGTCGCGTCCGTCCGCGTGCTTGATCACGATGCGCCGGACGTTCCCCTCGTGAAGCAGTTTCTTCACCGCGTCGAGCAGGTGCTCGCCCGCCACCTTGAACGATTCCTTGAACGTGGTCTTATCCATCGGCCCTCTCCAGCATAGACGTAGCTTATCGCGTCCATGTTCTCACCTTCGTGAGCGTCTTCGCGAGGCTCGACGACTTCAGGGGCGACGCTGTGGCGTTCCGGGAAGGCGACTGTCGGCCGGCGCCTCCGCGAGCAGTTGCTGCAGCTTGCGTTCGAGAGAGCGCCGTTCCGGGCGGGAGCACTCACACTCGAGCGCCGCGCGGAAGCAGTCTGCCGCGCGCGCGACATCGCCGGATTCGAGCGCCAGTTCGCCAAGCGTCGCCGGCAGCAGGTAGTACCTCGACAGGACGGGATCGTCGGCGATTTGCTCAATCGCCGCCAGCCCGGCCCGCGGGCCGTGCAGCCGCGAGAGCGCGATCGCGCGGTTCAGCGCGACGATTGGCGTCGGCTTGATCGCCGCCAGCAAGTCGTAGAACTCGACGATCCTCGACCAGTCGGTGTCGTCGTAGCGCGGCGCGACGGCGTGACAGGCGGCGATGCCTGCCTCGAGGTGGTACACCGTGAGCACGTCGCCGGCGGATGAGCGGTCGAGATCGCGCAGGCCGCGCGCGATCAACGCGCGATCCCATCGCGAACGATCCTGCTCCGGGAGCCGTTGCACGTCCTCGCCGCCCATTCTGGCCGGCAGCCTCGCGGCCTGCAGGTGCATCAGCGCCAGCAAGGCGTGCACCGCCGGCGTCGCGAGCGTCGGCTCGTCGGCGATCAGGCGGGTCAGGCGAATCGCTTCGTCGCACAACTCGACGCGAATCAGTTCATCTCCCGCGTGAGGTGAGTGCCCTTCGTTGAAGAGCAGGTACAACACGCCGAGGACCGACTCGAGGCGATCGGCGTATTCGGCCGGCGCCAGTTCGAATGCGACGTCGGCGTCGCGCAGCTGTCGCTTGGCCCGGACGAGACGCTGCGCGATCGTGTCCTCGCGCACCAGGAACGCGCGGGCGATTTCGCCGACGCCGAAGCCGCACACCGTCTTCAACGTGAGCGCCACCCGCGCCTCGCGCGCAAGCACGGGATGGCACGCCAGAAACATCATCCACAGCTGGTCATCGTCCGGCATCACCGGCTCGTGGCGCAGCCGCGCGTGCTCGGATGGCGGCGCCGGCGGGCCGCCCGTCATCGGCGATACCGACGAGGGCGGCGATCCGGAGGAATCGAGCTGGACGGCGACGAGAGCGATCCGGTCCGCGAGCCAGCGCTCGCGGCGAAGCACGTCGAGCGCGCGATTCTTGGCAACCTGAATCAGCCACGCCGACGGATTCAACGGAACGCCGGCGTGCGGCCACGTCTCGAGCGCCTTCAGCAGCGCGTCCTGCGCGACCTCCTCGGCCAGCGCGATGTGGCGCGGGCCGAGGATGCGGGTCAGCGTCGCGACGATCTGCGCCGACGCCCGCTGGAAATTGATCTCGGTCACGGCCGGCGCATGACTTCGATCTCCCGCACTTCGACGCTGCCGAAGTCGAGGTGAGGACAGCCGTTCGCGATCGCCACGGCCTCGTCGAACGAGGCGGCTTCGATGACGAACAACCCGCCCATCAGCTCCTTGCCCTCGGTGAATGGACCGTCGGTCACGACAATCTTGCTGGCGGCCTTGCGCAGCACGCGGCCCTGGCCGTCGCGCAGCTTGTGCGATCCGCCGAGCTTGCCGGCCGCGCCCAGCTCGTCGATCCATGTCGAATACCGCGCCACGATGGCCTGCATTTCGGATGGCGCCAGGTGCGCCAGGCGATCCTTCTCTCCCCGCAATAACAGTGTGTACTGAGGCATATCGTCTCCTTTGGCATGTAGACGAACGAGTCGTTCGGCAGACGACAGTCTCGCTACAGCCGGGCCTTACGCGAGGCCCAGCCCCAGTTTGATGTGTCCGGCGTGGTGCCGCGCGTGCCAGGCATAAAGGGCGAGCGCCTCGTCGAGCGCGACCGGTCCCATCTCCGGATGCACGTAAGTGCGACGGAACTGCGCATCGGTGAGGCTGCGAAGAAACGCCACCCAGCGTTGATGCAGGCCGTCGAGAAGCGAGAGCGACATCGCAACCGCGCCGGTCCTGGCCTCCGGCAGCTCCGCGCAGTCCGACTCGGTGTACGCCTTGATCGCTGGCGCGTCCTCGGTGACCGCGAATTTCATCCGCATGTAAGCGTTCATATGGCTGTCGGGCACGTGGTGCACGACTTGCCGGACGGTCCAGCCGCCCGGACGATACGGCACATCCAGTTCCGCGTCGGATCGGCCGGCGACGAGCGACCGAAATGTCGCGGGCATGTCTTCAAGCGTCTCGATGAGTGTCGCGCGGGCCGCGCGATCGACCGGTCCGGCGTGTCGAACAAAACGTCCGACCGGAAAACGCAGCGCTTCCAGATCCGTCATTCACTCCTCCTGCTGATAGAATCCCTTCCGCGAGGCATTCTTATGTTAAAGGCATCCGTCACATTTACGGTCGTACTCTCGTTTCTGGTGTTGATATTTCCGTTACGCGGATCGCAACCGCTGCTGGCCCAGGCCGCGGGCGGCGGGCGGGGCGCCGGTGGTGGCCAGGCCGCAGCCGGCCGCATCGGTCCCATTGACGAACGCGTCGCGGGCATGCAGAAGATCGATGGCTATTTCCCGATGTACTGGGACGAGCGCACCGGCTCGCTCTTCCTCGAAATCCCGAAGCTCGACACCGAATTCCTGATGTCGATGGGCCTGGCCGCCGGCCTCGGCTCGAACGACATCGGACTCGATCGCGGATCCGGCGCCGGCGCGAAGATCGTCTCGTTCCAGCGCATGGGGCCGCGCGTCATGCTGGTGCAGCAGAACCTGTCGTTCCGTTCGAGCAGCACGAATCCGCGCGAACGCAAGTCGGTCGAGGATTCGTTCGCGAAATCGATCCTGTGGGGCTTCCCGATCGCCGGCGAGAGCAATGGGCACCTGCTCGTCGATGCCAGCGATTTCCTGCTGCGTGACGTGACCGGTTCGGGCGGTTCGCTGCGTCCAGGCACCTATCGGGTCGATCGCACACGCAGCGCCTTCTACATGGAGCGCACCAAGGCGTTCCCGAAGAACAGCGAAATCGAAATGACGCTGACCTTCGTCAGCGATGGCGCCGGCGGACGCCGCGGCGGCGGCGGTGCCGGTCCGACCCAGGGACCCGGACCGATTCCGGAAGACGGTGGCGGACGCGGCGGCGGCGGCGGTGGCGGACGCGGCGGCGGCCTGTTCTCCGGATCGGTGGCCAGTGTCACGCCAACCGCCGACGCCGTGACGATGCGCGAGCATGTGTCGCTGGTGGAGCTGCCGGACGGCAACTACAAGCCCCGCTACGACGACCCACGCGCCGGCTACGGCGGCCTCACCTTCGTTGACTACAGCGTGCCGATCGGCGAACAGATGCAGATGCGCTACATCCGGCGTCATCGCCTCGAGAAGAAAGATCCGAACGCCGCGGTCAGCGAACCGGTGAAGCCGATCGAATACTGGGTCGACCCAGGTGCGCCGGAAGACGTCAAGAAAGCGCTTGTCGAGGGCGCCAGCTGGTGGGCGCAGGCGTTCGAAGCGGCCGGATTCAGGAACGCATTCAAGGTCGCGGTGCTGCCCGACGGCGCCGATCCGATGGACATCCGTTACAACATGATCAACTGGGTGCACCGATCGACCCGCGGCTATAGCACCGGCGGCTCGGTGGCGGACCCGCGCACCGGAGAAATCCTCAAGGGCACGGTCACCCTTGGGTCGTTGCGCGATCGCCAGGACTACCTCATCTTCGAAGGCCTCACGTCGCCGTACACGACTGGCAGCGAAAAGCCCGAGGCTCCGTATCAGGCCGCGCTCAAACGGATTCGCCAGCTCGCAGCGCACGAGGTCGGCCACACGCTTGGCCTCGGCCACAACTACTACGACAGCGAAAAGGGCTGGATTTCGGTGATGGACTATCCGCATCCGCTGGAAAAACTCAACGCGGATGACACCATCGATATCTCGCAGGCTTACCAGCAGCGGATTGGCGACTGGGACAAGGTCACGATCAACTACGGCTATCGTCAGTTCCCGGCCGGCACTGACGAGAAGGCGCCGCTCCAGAAAATCCTGGACGATGCGTGGGCGCAGGATCTGCGCTACATGACGAACCAGGACACCGACTCGAACCCGAAGGTCGATCAATGGTCGAACGGGGTCGATCAGGCCGACGAGCTCTATCGGCTGCTGAAGGTTCGTCGCGCGGCGCTCAGCAAGATGGGCGAGCACTCCATTCGCGCCGGCGCGCCGATGGCGACGCTCGAAGAAGTGCTGGTGCCGATCTACATGTATCACCGCTACGCGGTCGAATCGGCCGCGTCAATGGTCGCGGGCCAGGATTACATCTACGGCATGCGCGGCGATCAGCGGACGCCCACCAAGGGTGTGGGTGTCGACGATCAGCGCAAGGCACTCGACGCGCTGACGGCGACGCTGAAACCGTCTGAGCTGACCGTGCCGACGCCGATTCTCCAGCTGATCCCGCCACGTCCACCGGGCTGGGGCCTGCATCGCGAGCTGTTCCCGCGCACGACCGGCGACACGTTCGATCCGCTCGGCCCCGCGACGGTGGCCGCGGACGTGACCATCGGCTTCACCCTGCAACTCGATCGCGCGTCGCGCATGGTCGCGCAGCATGCCGTGGACGCACGCTACCCGGGCCTCGAAGACGTCATCGATCGACTGGTCGGCGCAACGTTCGAGGCGCCGACCTCAACGCCGTACGAAGCTGCGGTGCGGCGCGCCGAAGAGCGCGTGCTGGTGGACCGGCTGATGTGGCTGGCCAACGCGTCGCCGAACGGTCAGGTGCGCGCGATCGCGTCGTACAAGCTCGGCAAGTTGGTCACGCGCTTCAAGACCGCCGTCAACAAGACCGAGCTCGACACCGCCCAGCGGACGCTGCTGGCGGCGGACATCAAGCGCTTCCTCGAGCGGCCGATCGACATGGCGCATCCCATTCCACACGCTGCGCCCGATGCGCCTCCAGGTGCACCGATCGGTGATCCGGGCGAGGATTGGCTGTCGTCGCCGTCGCCGTACGGAAAGTCGCGCAGCTTCGATTGGAACTACTGGGAAGAATTCCCGCCGATGTAATCGCTGACTCTTCGAAATGGGGCCGGACACGTGTTCGGCCTCATTTGCCGTTCGTCGGCCACCCTCCAATCCATCAATCCGCTCTGTTTTAGAATTGAGGCCGGGAGGTTCATCGCATCATGCGCCACACGACGCTCGTTCTTCTGGCCGGGATCGCCGTTCTTTCCGTGAGCTGCAGCGCTCCCTCCGAGCCCCTCCCGTTTCTCGCATCGACACCAGGTATACCACCCACCGTTTACAGCGGGACAATTGTGGACTCGAGCAGCGGCAGCGGCACTATCAACGTGTCTCTGGTCTCAGTGGACGGGAGGGTGTCGGGCACCTGGAACGCGACGTTCGGTGGCAAGCCGGGCATGACGGAATACATCATTGGAACCCAGAACGGCACCGCCTATTCGGCGACGGTGACTCCATGCCCGGACACCGATCAGAACGTCGGCTGCGTTAGTTGTCGATGGCTGTTCTCGGGCTCGCTGACGCCCTCGTCGCTGACCGGCACGTATTCGACGGCGTCCACGCCGGCGTGCCAGGACGACTCAGGAAAGGTCAGCGCCAGCCACTAGAGACGACCAGCCCCCGCCCGCCAAAAATCCTTGACAGTGCCGCCGGCAGAGCGATGATCTGCACGTTGACGTGGGGCGGTTCAGTTACAGCACCCGACCCCTCTTTGAACAGGAGCATCAATGAGTCTGAACGACAAGACCCACCGGCGTGGCTTCCTGAGCCGATTTGCGGGCGTCACCGCGGCGCTCGGCTTCGTCACGGCGGGCGAGTCCGCCGAAGCGCAGCAACCGGGTCCAGACGACTGGATCAAGGGCGTCAAGGGTTCACACCGCTGTCTGTTCGATTTCCCGCAGCACAAGAACGGCATGCCGCTGCTCCACATGCTCAACTACCTCAATACCTACACCGAAGCCTATAAGTCGCCCGGACAGGCCGGAGCGGTCGGTACTTTCTACAGCATGGGCACGCAGTCCAGTCTGCCGCTCGCCTTCAACGACGCGATGTGGGCGAAGTACGCGCTCGGCGAGTACGCGGGACTCAAGGACGCCACCGGTAAACCTTACACGCGCAACGTCTTCAACAAACCCACGGCCGCCGATCTGCATCTCCTGATGCAGGTGCTGCAGACGCCGACGATACCGGCGTTCGCTGGCGCAATGCCGGCGCTCGGCATCGAGAGCCTGCAGAAGATGGGCACCACCTTCCTGCTGTGCGCCAATGCGTTCGGCGGCTGGTGCGAGGAACTCGCGGTCCGCGGCAAGGGCAAAGCCGAAGATCTGCAGAAAGACTTCGGCGCCAACCTGCTCCCCGGCGTGATCGTCGTGCCCGCTATGGTGATCGCGATCGAGAAAGCCCAGGGCGCGGGCATCGCCTACAACCGGCAATAGCACTCACCACGAAGCGGAGGCTTTATGAAATCGACCGCATTCGGACTGACTACGCTGCTGATTCTTGCCTCGGGACCTTTCGGCCCCGCGCGCGCCGACTCGCCAACCGCGCCACTGGTGCCCGGATACGAAGCCGCTCGCGACCTGCCGGGCGCCCGCGAGCTGCCGGACCCGACCGTCGACTACAAGGTGGTCTTCGCCGACGGGCAGGACGCAAAGAACCCCGGTGACATCAATCCGATGCTGCCGACCATCGCCACCTACGTGAACACGCTCGGCAAATACAAGGTCCCGGCAGAACACCGCCACCTGGTGATCATGTTCCATCAGCGCACACCGGACATCGACATCGTCATGAGCAACGACGCCTACAAGGCGCGATACGGCCGCGATAATCCGAACATCGCGATCATCCACGCGCTGAAACAGGCCGGCGTCGACATCCGGGTGTGTGGTCAGGGCCTGATCGGCAGAAAGATCGAGCCGGCGCAGGTCAACCCCGACGTGCAGATCGATCTCTGGGCGATGACCACGCTGGTGAATCTGCAGTTGAAGGGGTACGTGCGGGTCGGCTGACTCGAATTGTCCTCAGTACTTGGGCCTTTGTTCCTGGTCCGTGCTTTGTCCTTGGTCCGTACCAGATAAACCGCTCGGTGACCGCGATGTGCCGGACCAGATCGCCGAGCGTGAACGCCCCAGGCTTGTAGGTCCACTCGACGTGCTCGGCGGGAATGCACGCCGCAACGCGACGGGTGCGTTCGCGAACGCGGCCGACCTGGTGGAGAAACTCGTCGAGC
>DASXIR010000262.1:0-15278 GCA_036497895.1 Vicinamibacterales bacterium
TGCTCGAGGGCGAGAAGATGGCGCCGTTGTGCGCCGAGTTCGGCATCTCGCGGAAGACCGGCTACAAGATTTTCGATCGCTACAAGGACGGTGGTGTCATCGCCTTCAGCGACCGCAGCCGGCGACCATATCGGCAGGCGAATCGGCTGCCCGCGGCGATCGAGGCGACGATCGTCCGGTTGAAGCGGGAGTACCCCGGTTGGGGGGCGCCGAAGATCCGCGAGAAGCTCCGCCGGCAGATCACCGGCGTGCAGCTCCCCGCGATCAGCACCGTCCACGCGGTACTCGATCGTCACCACTTGGTGAAGACGCGCCGCCGGCGTCGTGGACACGCCCCCGAGGCGACCGCGCTGACCCGCCCGACCGAGCCCAATGCCCTGTGGTGTGCCGACTATAAGGGCGAGTTCATGCTCGGCAACCGGCGCTATTGCTACCAGCTGACGATCACCGACTTCGCCAGCCGCTATTTGCTGACCTGCGAAGCCCTCTCGACGACGCAAGAACGCTTCGCCTTCACCGCCTTCGACCGCACGTTTCGAGAGTTTGGTCTGCCCGCTGCGATTCGCACCGACAACGGCGTGCCCTTCGCCTCACCCACGGCGCTCTATCGCCTCAGCAAGCTGGCGGTCTGGTGGCTGCGTCTCGGGATCCGGATCGAGCGGATCGCGCCCGGGCACCCGCAGCAGAACGGGCGCCACGAGCGGATGCATCGCACGCTCAAGGCCGACGCGACGAAGCCTGCCGCGCCGAACGTCCTGCAGCAGCAAGCGCGCTTCGACCGCTTCGTCACCCAGTACAACCAGGACCGGCCGCATCAGGCGCTGGGCATGAAGGTGCCGGCCGATCTCTACACGCGCGCCCCGCGTCCCGACCGCGGCCTGGAGGACCTGGCCTATCCGTTTGCCGACGCGACAGTGACCGTGACGCACTGCGGCCGCATCTGCTTCCACGCGCGCAAGATCAATCTCAGCCACGTCTTCGCTGGCCAGAACGTGGGCGTCACCCAGGTGGGCGACCACGTCTGGCTCGTGACCTTCATGCACTACGATTTGGGGTACTTCGACGATCAGGCGGGACGAGTCGAACCGATCGAGAATCCATTCGGCGCGAAAGTGTTACCTATGTGCTCGGAATAATCTGTCACCCATGTGACCGGAAAATACCAAAAACGAGTGGTTGCGGGGGCGGGATTTGAACCCGCGACCTTTGGGTTATGAGCCCAACGAGCTACCGGACTGCTCCACCCCGCGTCACCTGAGGAACCCTGATGTTACCATAAGCGTTCACAACGCAACAAGGAGTCGCTCGCTGTGATCTGTCGCGCGCTCGTCATCTTCGCCGCCGTCGCCGTCGCACAACAACCGGTCGTCCGCACCGCCGATCCGATCAAGCGCGGCCTGCAGCTGAGCGATTTCCCCCGGACGATCAACGTCGCCGACAACGTCTACACCTACGAGGATTTTCACGCCGGCCCGGAAAAATTCACGACGACCAACATGTTCGTCGTCACCGACGCCGGTGTGCTGGTCGCCGACGGTCAGGGTAGCCCGGCTGAAACCAAAGGGCTCGTCGACGCGATCGCGAAGATCACGCCGAAACCAATCACGACAGTGGTGATCGCCTCGGACCACGGCGATCACACCGCCGGCAACGCCAGCTTCCCCGCCGGCGTCCACTACATCATCCACCCGAACTCGAAGGCCATCCTGGACAAGCAGGCGGCCGCGCCGAACGCGCGCGCCGACGCCTGGAAGCTGCCGGCTGACGCCGAACTCGTCGCCGACAACAAGACGCTGACGCTCGGCCGCGAGCAGATTCAGATCCTGTTCCTGGGCCGCGCCCATACCGGCGGCGACCTCGCGGTTTTCCTACCGCGCGAGAAAATCCTGTTCCTCAGCGAGATTTACCTGAACCGCGTCTTCCCCGCGATGCGTTCCGCGTATCCGAGCGAGTGGCTGAAGGCTCTGAATCGCGCGGAAGCGATCGACGCCAACATCTACATCGCCGGCCACGGCTTCACCGAAACGGGACCGGTATCAAGGGAAGAGCTGCACAACTATCATCACGCGATGGAAGCGGTGATCGCCGAAGCGACGCGTCTCTACAAAGCCGGCCTGCCGCTGGACCAGGCCATCAAGGAAGCGAACTGGGGCGAGTACGCCTCGTGGACGCTGGCCTCGTCGCAGGGACCGATCGCCGTTCGAAAAGTGTACGAAGAGCTGTCGGGCAAACTGAAGTGATCCTGCGCTGCGACTCGCCCTCGGTGTACGAACCAATGACCAATCTCCCGACATTCGACGATGTAGAGAAAGCTGCGCAGCGGATCGAAGGCATCGCGCACAAAACGCCGGTCGCGACCTCGCGCACGGTGAACGCTCGCACCGGCGCCGAGCTGTTCTTCAAGTGCGAGCACCTGCAGCGCGCCGGCGCCTTCAAGTTTCGCGGCGCCTACAATTCGCTGGTTCAGTTCTCCTCCGACCAGCGCAAACGCGGTGTCGTCGCCTTCTCCTCGGGCAACCACGCGCAGGCGGTCGCGCTCGCCGGCCGGCTGCTCGACATCCCGCGAGTCATCGTGATGCCGGCGGACGCGCCGGACGTAAAGCGCATCGCGACCGAAGGCTATGGCGGCGAAGTCGTCCTCTACGACCGCGAAGCGGGCGAGGATCGCGAAGCCCTGGGCAGGCGGCTGGCGAGCGAACGCGGACTGATACTGATTCCGCCGTACGATCACCCTGACGTCATCGCCGGACAGGGCACGGCGGCGCGCGAGCTACTCGCCGAAGTCGGTCCGCTCGACTTCCTGTTCGCGCCCTGCGGCGGCGGTGGCCTGCTGTCAGGATCGGCGCTGGCCGCCAACGCCATGGCGTCCAACTGCAAGGTGATCGGCGTCGAACCTCTCGCCGGAGACGATGCGACGCGATCGTTCAGGACGAAGCAGTTGCAAACCGTGGACAACCCGAAGACGGTGGCCGACGGCGCACGCACACCGTCGCTCGGCAAGCTGACATTCCCGCTGGTGATGCAGCACGTCAGCGACGTCACCACCGTGGACGATCCGACGCTCCTGCGAACGATGTTTTACCTGTGGGAGCGAATGAAACTGATGGTCGAACCGACCGGCGCGCTGGCCGCAGCGGCGGCGATGACAGGCACGACGCCGATCGCAGGTGCACGCGTCGGCGTGATTCTGAGCGGCGGCAACGTCGACATGTCGCAGGTGGCCGGCTGGCTGAAGTATCGATGACGCTGCGGACGACCGTCGCCACGGTGCTGCTGTTCGGCAGCCTCACTTTCACCGCGCACGCACAGGAGCCGGAACCGGCGAGCGCCGCTCGCAACCGGGCATCTGTCACCTTTCTCCAGATCAACGATGTGTACACGGTCGAGCCGACCGAGGGACTCGGCGGCCTTGCGCGTGTGGCCACCGAGAAAAAACAGCTCGCGGCGGCCGGGCACTCGCCATTCCTGGTCATTGCCGGCGATTTCCTGTCGCCATCGGTGGCGTCGAGCGTGTTCAAGGGCGAGCAGATGATCGCCGAACTGAACGCGACCGGACTCGATGTCGCCACCATCGGCAACCACGAGTTCGACTTCGGCGACGATGTCCTGATCCAGCGGATGCGCGAAGCGCGGTTCACCTGGGTCGTCTCGAACGTCGTCGATACCAAGACCGGTGAGCCGATTGGCAACGCCGTGCCATACCTGGTGAAAACGTTCGGCACCCTCAAGGTCGGCTTCATCGGACTCTGTCTAAATACCCTGGAGGTCAGCGGCGACAAGCTGACGCACACACGAATCATCGACCCGATCGTCGCGGCGAAGAAGTACGTGGCGGTGCTCAAGCAGCAGGGCGCGCAGGTCGTGGTCGCCGTGACCCACCTCTCATACATCACCGACCGCGCTATGGTGGAAGCACTGCCGCAGATCGATCTTGTTATCGGCGGCCACGAGCACTACCCCATCACCGCGACCATCAACCGATCCCTGATCAGCAAAGCCGGAGAGGATGCCCGGTACGTCGCGCGCATCGACGTCAACCGCCGGCCGAATGGCGCGCTCGAAACCTTCTACGAGTTGATTCCGACCAGCAGCGCATTCGCAGACGACCCGGACACGGCCGCAGTGATCGGAAACTACAACGCAAAACTCGACAAGGCGCTCGAGACAGTCGCCGGGGTGACGCGAGTGCCGCTCGACGGCAGAAGCCAGCAGCTGCGCTCGTCCGAAACCAACCTCGGCAATCTGGTCGCGGACGCGATCCGCGCAGACGCCGGCACCGACATCGCGCTGACGAACGCCGGCAGCATCCGCGGCAACCGCATCTACCCGGTCGGACCGCTGACGCGAAAGACGCTGATCGAAATGCACCCGTTCGACAACGTGATCTGCAAGCTCGCGATGTCGGGTCGTGCGCTGCTCGACGTGCTGAACAACGGCGTCGCGAAACTCCCGCTGGCGGCCGGGCAATTTCCGCAGGTCTCGGGCCTGACGATGGTGGTGGACACGCATGCGGCGGTCGGGAGCCGGGTGACGGACGTGCGGGTCAACGGCGAAGCGCTCGATTTGACCGCGAGCTACACAGTCGCGGTTCCCGATTTCATCTTCAAAGGCGGCGACGGCTACGACATGCTGGCCAAGCAACAGGTGCTGGTCGGCCCGCTCTACGGCGACCTGATCACAACGGCGCTCGCGCAATACGTCACCGCGCAAGGCGAGGTCTCGCCGTCAGCCGACGGCCGTATTACGATTCGGTGAAGGCCTTATGAAGCTCACACTTGCCACGCTCGCGCTCGGCGTCGCTCTGGCAGCGACCGTGACACCGATTTCAGCGGTCCAGGCGCAGGCTCCGTCTGGCGAAGCCACCGCACAGATCAGGCGCGCGACCAAACACTACGCCGACCTGATTCTGGCGATGGACGCGACCGGCCTTTCCGCCGCCTTCGCGCCCGACGGCGAGATGGTGGTCGTCGGACAGCCGCCGGTTCGAGGGCGCGCGAACATTCGCGAGACCTTCGAGTCGTTCAAGGATTACAAGGTGCAGGCCGAGGAGATGACGGCGGACTATATCGCGCTCAGCGCAACCGGTGCCCGCGCGGAAGGCACCTACAAGCAGACCGTGCGATTGCCGGACAGCAAGGTTGTGTCGGTACACGGCACCTACGTGGCCAACTGGATCCGGGCAGCCGACGGCTCGTGGTTAATCAAGACGCTCACCACCACCCCGCAGGAGCCGTAGTCCAGGGCGCGGCCGCCTCTCAACCGCGAGCCGGGACGGCCGCCGGCACGAGCCGCCGGGCCTTCTGGCGCGACCACACCACGCGCAGTCCCAGCAGCACCGCGACGACCGCGCCATACGTGAGCGGCCGCCGGGTGTCCGCCTTCACGAGCCACAGGTAGTGAATGACGCCCAGGACGGCGGTGCCGTAAACAATCTTGTGCAGCCGGTTCCACCGCTTCCCCCCGAGGCGACGAATCATGCGGGCGGTGGACGTCAAGGCGAGCGGCACCATCGACATCAGCGCGGTGAACCCGATGGTGATGAACGGCCGCTTGTAGACGTCGTCCCACACCGCCTTGCCGAGATTCACCACCGTCGTCCAGGAGACGATGCCGTTGGGGAAATCGAGGCCGGCGAAACGATCGGCGATGACGTAGGTGAGGAAATGCAGCGAGGCGTAGAAAAACGCGAACAGGCCGGTCATGCGGCGGAACTTGATCGCACCGTTCCAGCCTGACAACCGGCGCAGCGGCGTCACCGCCAGCGAGATGCAGAGGAAGCGCAGCGCCCAGATCCCGGTTTCGTTGGTGAGGTCGCTGAGCGGGTTGGCGCTGAGGTTGCCGGTGACAGCCGCCCACACCAGCCAGAAGAACGGCCCCAGGCTGACGATGAACGCCACCGGCTTGAGGCCGAAGCGGAGCGCGCGATCGGACAGCACCAATCAGAAGTTCCGGCGCAGGTCCATGCCGTTGTAGAGGCTGGCCACCTGATCGCCGTAGCCGTTGAACAACAGCGTCTTGCGCATGAAGAACTCGCCGATGCGCCGCTCCTGGGCCTGGCTCCAGCGCGGGTGATCGACCGCCGGGTTCACGTTCGCATAGAACCCGTACTCGTTGGCGGCCGACTCCTGCCAGGTGTTGAGCGGCTGCTTCTCGACGAACTTCACCTTGACGATCGACTTGATGTGCTTGAAGCCGTACTTCCACGGCACCGCGAGGCGCAGCGGTGCGCCGTCCTGGTTCGGGATTACCTCGCCGTACAGGCCGACGACGAAAATCGTGAGCGGATGCATCGCCTCGTCCATCCGCAGCCCTTCGACGTAGGGCCAGTTGAGCACCGGATTGCGCAGGCCCGGCATCTGCTTCGGATCGGAGAGCGTCGTGAACTCGACGAACTTCGCTTTCGACGTCGGCTCACAGCGCTTGATGAAGTTGGCGAGCGGAAACCCGACCCACGGAATCACCATCGACCAGCGTTCGACGCAGCGATGGCGGTAGATGCGATCCTCGAGCGTCTCGCCCTTGATCACATCCTCGAAGTTCATCGGTCCCTTCTTCGCGCACTCGCCGTCAACGCTGACCGTCCACGGCGCCGGCTTCAGGCTGTGCGCCGTCTGCGACGGCGAGTCCTTGTCGATGCCGAACTCGTAGTAGTTGTTGTAGGTGGTGATCTCTTCCCACTTGTTCGGCTTCTCGTCGGTGCTGAGCGGACTTTTCCTGATGCCGTCGAGCTTGCGGCCATGCGGCGCGGGCGTCGCGGCGTACAACAGTTCCTCTGCGCCGAGCAGACCGGCCGCGGCCACCGCCGCGGTCCCGCTCGCTGCCTGCAGAAACTGACGCCGATCGAGATACGCCTTCTTGTCGGTGATCTCGGAACTGGGGATGTCCGCCGGCTTCTTGATCAGCATGATTTCCTCATTATACGGAACAATACGAGCTTCCCGTTCAGTTGGATGCCGGAACACGCGTTGAGGTTTCGCCGGCCCCGGCCTGCGGAAACTGAGTGTGTTACGCTCGCCCACGTGACCTCTTCGACGATCGATTACCCCCGACTGATGTCGCTGGCCGTCCACGAATTCCGCACCCCCGCCAGCGTCGTCGGCGGCTACTTGCGGATGTTGCATCGCGACGGCGAGCCGCTGACCGAGCGGCAACAGAAAATGATCGAAGAGGCGGAGAAATCGTGCGGACGCCTGGTGGCGCTGGTCAACGAGATGAGCGAACTCGCCAAGCTCGACGCCAGGCTCGCCAAACTCGCCGACTCGCCCATCGACGTCTTCGGCCTCGTCCAGGAAGTGGCCGCGGTTGTGCATGAGGCGTCGGAACGAAATGTTCAGCTCGAGGCACGGGGACCCGCGAGCGGCGCGATGCGATCCGGCGACAGCACCCGGCTGAAAAGCGCGTTCGACGCCATCTTCCGGTCGGTCATGCGGGAGAAAGCGGGACCTTGTACTGTGGTTGCGGACTGTCGGACGGAGACACTCGATGGGCAACGATACGCCATCATTGTGGTAGCCGAAGCGGCCAACGTTGCCGCGTCGTACGAGCGCCAGGCCGGAGAGTTCGACGACCATCGTGGCGGGCTGGGACTGGCCCTGCCGCTCGCTCGACGGGCCATCGAAGGCCACGGCGGGCGCCTCTCTGCGCCGGAACCGATCGTCGAGAACGACCCGCTCACGCGCGGGTCGGCGATCATCACGCTGCCGATTGATTGAGCACCAGACCTCACGGGAGACCGGATTGAAGAAGCCTTTCGTCGCAATCGTCGATGACGATTCTGCGTTTGCCAGCTACCTGCGGACGTTCCTCTCCCTCCGCGGCTACGACACCCGTTCGTATTCGCGCGGTGACGAACTGCTCGCCAGCATGAAGCAGGGCGACCCGCCGGACATCGTGCTGCTCGACGTCATGATGCCGGGCATGAACGGTCTCGAGACCCTGCGCGCGCTGAAGGCCGCCAAGCCCGACCTCCAGGCGATCATGCTCTCGGGCAAGGAGCAGGTCTCGACCATCGTCGAAGCCGTGCAGCTGGGCGCCGCCAATTACGTCGTGAAGCCTGGCGACCCGGAAGGCCTTGGCGAGATCGCCCTCGACGCGGCGATCAAGAGCGCGATCGAGAAGACGCGGCTGGTGTCGGAAATCACCGAACTGCGGCGTCAGTTGAGCGACGACAAGGACAGCGCATTTCTGTTCTGGGGCGACAGCCCCGACATGAAGACCATCGCGACCGTCATCGAGCAGGTCGCCGATGCCGACATCACCGTCCTGATTCGCGGCGAAAGCGGCGTCGGCAAGGAACTGGTCGCGCGCGCCATCCATCAGCGGTCGCCGCGACACGAGCGGCCGTTCGTGAAGGTGAACTGCGCGGCGTTGCCGGGTGAACTGCTCGAGAGCGAGCTGTTCGGCCATGAGAAAGGCTCGTTCACCGGCGCGATGACCACGAGGATCGGCAAGTTCGAGCAGGCGGACACCGGCACCATCTTCCTGGACGAAATCGGCGAGATGAAGGCGGCGCTGCAGGCGAAGCTGCTGCACGTCCTGCAGGACGCGCAGTTCACCAAACTCGGCAGCAACAAATCGATCAACGTGGACGTGCGGATCGTCGCCGCGACCAACCGTCCGCTCGAAAAGATGATGCTGAACGGCGAGTTCCGCGAGGATCTCTACTACCGCCTGAAGGTCATCGAGATCACCGTGCCGCCGCTGCGCGATCGGCGCGGCGAAATCGCGCATCTCACCGGCTTCTTCATCGACCGTTACGCGCGACGATACAACCGTCAGGCGCGGCCGCTGTCGGACGAGCTCGCCGCCCTCTTCCAGACCTACGACTGGCCGGGCAACATCCGCGAGCTCGAGAACATGATCAAGCGGATTGTGATCCTGCAGGACGAACAGCTGGTCATTCGCGAGATGACGCGCAATCCACGCCCGGTGGCGGCTGCGTATGCTGCGGCCGGCATCGGCACCACCGCGAGCATCGATGGCGGCGTCGAACCGGATCCGCTGGTTGAGGACGAGGACCCGGAGACAGGCGACGAAAGCGTGACGGCGGCGGCGACCCCGGAGATACCATCCACCGGATCGCGTCTGGCCGACGTCGCCAAAGCGGCGGCGACCAAAGCCGAGCGCGCGATCATCGAGGACACCCTGCACCAGGTCCAGTGGAACCGGCGCCGGGCCGCTGAGCAGCTTGGCGTCAGCTACAAGACGCTGCTGAACAAGATCAAGGAGTGCGGGATCAGCAAGTAGTCCGCCGGCGGCTTTTCCGCGCCTGATCGATCACCATCGCGCCGATCACCAACCGCAGCCCGGTCCCGTCGCTGCGCGAATTCCCGCGCTGACCGGTCGTGGCTGTCCGGGGCGCGACCAGCCACGCGATGCCGATGCTGAGCACGTACAACGCAATCATCGGTGCGGCGAAGATCGTCTGATTCCACGGGTCGGCGGACGGCGTCAGCACGGCGGCGACGATGAAGCTGACCAGAATCGCGTATTTGAAATGCCGCCACAGGAAACCGGCCGTCACCAGCCGCAGCTTCGCGAGGAAGAACACCAGCGTGGGAATCTGAAAGACCGCCACCATGCCGAGCATCATGCTGAGGTACATGTCGAAGGTGTCTTCCACCCGTGGCACGAATTTCATCGCTGGCGAATGAAACTGCGCCAGGAACGCGATGGTGCCGGGAAACATGATGTAGTGCGTGAACAGCGCACCGCCGATGCTTCCGATCGTGGTCAGCGCGACGAACGGGACCGCGAATCGCTTCTCCCTGGTGTAGAGCCCTGGCGCGATGAACTGCCAGACCTGATACATCACGAACGGCGCCGCCAGCAGAATCCCGCCAATGAACGAGACATCGAGGTAGAACGCGAAGCCTTCGCCCGGTCTGGTGAAGATCAGCGCATCGCCGGCCGGCAGCGCCTTCAGCGTCGGCGCCAGGATGAAGTCGCCGATGCGATCCACGAAAAAGAACGCCACCAGCATGCCGGCGCCGATCGCCAAGCACGACCGGATCAGCCGCTGCCGCAGCTCGTCGAGATGGTCGAGGAATCCCATTCGTCCGCTGCCGCCGCTGGTCTCGTCTTCGTCTGGATCGATGGGGAGCGGGTTGGCTGCCATATGACGCAATTGTAGGGCGCGGAACCCTATAATGGCGCATGAAGAAATTCATCTCCGGCCTTATCTGTCTTGGATTCCTCTCGCCTGCGGCGGCATTCGCGCAGGACACGCCCACCGAAAAAGACGCCGCGCGCGAAGTGCTGAAGAAGATGTCGGCACTCGAACAGTCGCTCGACGTGCCCGCGCTCGTGACGCGCTTGACCGGTCCGAACGCCGCGCGAGACCAGGTCGTCGCGCGCGCCAAGGAGTTGATGGACAAAGAACTGGTGCCGATGGCGGACGATATCGCCACGCATCCCGAGATCGGCTTCGAGGAGAAGCGATCGGTCAGCAAGCTCACCGACTTCCTGCGCCAGCATAACTTCAGCGTCGAAACCGGCACAGCCAGCCTGTCCACCGCCTTCGTGGCGAAGTTCAAGGGCAACAACGGCAGCCCGGTGCTCGGCATCATCCTCGAGTACGACGCGTTGCGCGGCACCAAGGGCGCGTTCCATGGCGATCAGCACAGCGCGCAGGGACCTGTCGGAATGGCGGCAGCGATTGCGATGGCGGAATGGCTGACCAGAACGAAGTCGCCTGGCAGCATCGTGGTCTACGGCACGCCGGGCGAGGAGATGATGCCGCCCAACGCGAAGACGGTGATGCACGAGGCGCACACCTTCGATGGCGCCGACATCATCGTCCGCAGCCACTCTTCGAGCGTCACCAGCCGTCCCGATCATGGCTTCGGGTCCTGCTGTCTGAATATCGTTGGCGCGCGCTACACGTTCAGCGGGGCGCCGACGCATCAGATGACGCCGTGGATGGGCAGAAACGCACTGCAGGCGGTGATTCAGCTGTTCAACAACATCGACGCCTCGCGCATCAGCATTCGTCCTGAAGCGCGCATTCAGGGCGTGATTCTCGAGGGCGGCACCGCGCCCAACGTGGTGCCGGACCGCGCCGTTGCCGACTTCTACATCCGGTATCCGGACGAGGTCTACCTGGCGCAAGTCGTCGAGTTCGTGGACAACGCGGCAAAGGCCGCCGCGCTCTCGACCGAAACCAAGGTCAAGATCGATCACTATGGCAAGGATTTGGACGGCATCGGACTCGCGACGCTGGCCGAAGTCGGCTTCCAATACATGAAGAACTTCGGCGCCACCGGCGTCCAGCCGGAGCCGGGCAAGCCGCAGGGCTACGAAGAAACCGGCAGCGTCTCGCGCGACATCCCCGGCGTCGGCTTCAGCGCGCAATCCTCGACGTCCTCGAATCACACCTACGAGATGGACGCCGACAACCTGAAGGAGATCGGCCACAAGGGCTTCACGGTGGACGCGCAGGCGATGACCGCGGTGCTGTTCGATTTCGCAACGCAGGGAGACTACCGCGCCGCCGTGAAGAAGGAGTTCGACGGCATAAAGGTTCTCTTTGGCGAGTATCAAGCGGCGCTCAAGAAAACCTACACCGTGCCGAACGTGACGGATCCCAAGTAAGTCCGTCACGCGTATCGTGAAGCGCTCACACCACATTCGGCCGAGTGGTATCGCCACAACGCGCTGCCTCTCGACATCTTGTTTCCAGATGTCCGCCATGGTCGGCGGCCTGCGCCGGCAACTGGCCGCTCGCGGGCGGAGCCGCTGCGTATCGGCGTCCGGCCCGCATCGCGCCATGGCTCCAACCGACGTTCGTCGGCGTCGAGCTCGCGGTGCTCTACGCAGCGGGTGCGTGTGTCTCCGCTGCAGCGATTGCGGTTGTTTGCCGCGTTTCCCGCGGCCGCACTACCTGACCTCCGACCACTTCCGGCCGGCCGCGATCTGGCGCGCAAAGCAGGCGGTGGCGCGGTTGGAGGCGAGGCTCATCGCGCCCGGGGACACCGGGCGCGTCAGCTCCTGATCGGTCGGACAGGCGCCACGCTTCCGGTAGGCAGGATCCGAGGCATCAGAGCGCTCGGACGCAAAGAACGAGGCCGCGCCTTCACGGACCCACAGCGGCCGGCCGCCGAGCACTGACGCAGTCATCAGGTGCACGAGCTCGTGCTGGACCGTCCGTTCAAGGACGCCGCGATCGCGCAGCACCGTCAGCGGCACGAAATCCATCTCGTCCTTTATTGTCGCGCCGGCAGTGAACCAGGGCTGGCCCGTGGCGCGCTGATAAGCCTCCACGCTCGGATGAAATCGCAACGTGATGCGAGAGGGCCGGTCGACGCCGAGCCGCTTCGCGAGATCGTTGCGCGAGCGGGTCGCGAGATCGCGAATGACGTCGCGCTCTCCTTCGTCTCCGGCCGGGAGCATCACGATGACGTCATCCGCCGTCGTGATCACCGGTGCGACAGGCCGAGTCGAAATCGGCAGTCCGGGGAAATACCGCGACAAGATCTCCGCGGCGGACTGCCCTCTGGCGCCGAGCTGTGCTGCGCCAATCACGCACATGCCAACGCCATGACCGGAACCGCGGCCGCTGAAGTGAAATCCGGAGGATGTGCGGCGAAGCTCGAACGCCGTGCTCTTGATGAATTGCCAACCGAGCGTACGGCCGACGACCGTTCGCAGATCCTGGCCGGAGATCACGTCGGGCGAAAAACCTTCGATGCTGAGGCGCGCGACGCGGCCGGAATCGTTGCGGCTGATGATGCGCAAGTCGCGCAAATCCCTCCCATTGAATCCGCCCGACCGCAGCGCGCGCTCGAGATCGCCTGCACTCAGGTCCGCCGACCACGACGGTTGCCCGGCGCAGGCATCGTCCGGCTTCGAGGGCAGGTATGAAGGATCGGCGGCGCCGGGCCAGACCTCTGACGGTCGTTCCGTGTGGCCGCCGCATGATGCACTGAAATAGATGGATGCAGGTGCGCCGTGATCAAGCAGGATGGCGCCGGCGCTCGCTTCGGCGGCACGCAGCGTCGCCTGCGTCGGTTTTCGCAGCACCTGGCAATGGGTGGTGTCGCACAAGTCGAACTTGTCGCCGCGGTGGCGGCCCAGGTTGGCCATCGCGAATGTCCGGATCGCAATCGCGAGCGCTTCGAGCGCGGCCGGCGTGCTGTCACGAGCGGCCTCGCCGGCAATGACGCCAGCGACATATTCCTCGAGACCCATCTGACGAACGGTGTAGCCGCCGTCACGGGCGATGCCGACACGCAGGGTGGTGACCGGCTCGGCGCTCGTTGGCGCCGCCGGCATGGCCGTCGCCGGTCTCGCGATCGCCGGCGCGGGCACAGCCGGCGCTCTCGCCGGAGGTTTGGCGGCGGCTGCGGAGATCGATGGCAGCGCGGCGAGCCGTTCTGCGGCAATGCCGGCAGCATCGATGCCGGCGCCGCCTGACGCCAGGAGGACGAAACCGATCGTCGGTTTGGATGCAGGCGTTACGCCGACGACCAGACCTTGCGTGCCACCGCCGCCGCCGATGGTCGTGCCAGTTTTCGCCAGTGCATCGATACCGCGCGCGCCCAGCGCCGTCGCAGTGCCCGTTCGCGCCGCCGCCCGCAGGCCATCGCGCACGACAGACAGCGTCTCCGGCTTCCACGGCAGCCGCGTCGGCTCCTCGGCCACCCGAAAGACAGCTTCAATCAACGCGCGCGGAGCCAGATCGACACCTTCGAGCCCAAGTGCAGCCGTCGACACGGGCACGCGACGGTCGCTGAGCGGCAGACCCAGACTCGCCAGGGCCCGATCGAAGGCCGGGCGGGAGAGCCGCTTCGCGATGGTGGCAACATAGACGTTGCACGAGTCCGACAGCGCGTCAGCCGGTAGCAAGGGGCGGTGGCGATCGGGATGGCTACAGGTGAGGCGATGACCGTCGACGACCACCTCGCGTGTGCACATGACGCCGGTCCGCTCGTTGATGAGGCCGGACTCGAGGGCGGCTGCGAGCGTCGCGATTTTGATGACCGAGCCGGGTGCGACCGCTCTATCCAGCCGCGAGGTCTGCACTTCATCGAGCGGCGAGCGGGTGCGCAGATCGATTGCGAGAAAAGCAAAGCCGTCCACCCGTGCAGGGGCGGCGCGCTGATTGGCCGAGCCCGAAAACGCCGACCCAGGAATGCCAAGCCGGGCCGTCACGGCAATCGTCGCCGCAACGCCAATCAGGAGCAAACCAGCCCGCTTCATCTCTCGAACCCGAGAAACGGTACGATATCGCTCCATATCCTCGGCAGACTCGCGATCAGCTGGTGGTCGTCATCGAGAAGAGAAAGCGTGACGTTCGGACGCGTGCGGGCGAACGCTTCGACCGTGCGGTGATCGACGGAGGCGTCGCGCAGGCCCTGGAAGACGAGCACCGGCTGCGGAATCACGGCGTTGAAGGCGTCGTGGCGCAGGCTGTCCTCGTAAAACGCGAACCGGAGGTCGCGTTCCTCGTTGAAGGCGTAGTGGAAGAACGGCAACGCGTCGCGACGCCGCCATTCGTCGATGCGTTCAGGCGGCAGCAAGTGATGACCCGGTTTCGCAAACATGACGGCCGGCGCGAGCAGCACGAGACGATCGATCTTCGCGGGAAAAGCTTCGGCCGCGAGAATCGCAAGTGTCCCGCCGAGGCTCGAGCCGATCAGCGCCACCGAGCCATTCTCGAGCCCGCGCAGCTCGGCCCCGAGCTGCTCCAGCATGCGACTGATGGTCAGCGTTTCGAAGGCCGGTTCGTTGAAGTCAGGGCATCGCAGCTCGACCCCGCGTTCGCCCAATCGCTCGCTGAAATACCCGACCTTCGTCGATCGCGGTGACGAAGCGAAGCCGTGAAGGTAGAAGACGTGCCCTGGCCTCACAGCAAGTGCTGACAGCCGGTCCGGCAGCGGCATTTGATCAAGCCCTCGCCGTCGGTGTTGTAGTGATACGTCAACTCTTCGCCCTTCCGAATTTTTCGCGCCGCCCGAATCCAGATCGTTCCGTCGAGGATGTGGATATAGCAGTTCGGCTTGCACGCGTGGTTGATGAAGCGGGCGTCATTACCGCCAACACCGGCATCGATCACTGTTCGATTTGTCAGTTTGAAGCACCAGATGTGGCCGTTCTTGATGTAGCGCGCTTCGCGCCTCAGGCTCACCTGATTGGAGATCTTCTCGCCGGCATAGTGCGTGATTCGTGTGTTCTTGGAGATCGTCTGGGTTGCGTAGACGCCCCACCCCTGGATTTTCGATTTTCGCTTCTCGATCATTCGCAAGGATTATGGCGCATCGGATTGATTCCGACCAAAA
>DASXIR010000263.1:0-31846 GCA_036497895.1 Vicinamibacterales bacterium
CCGGCCATGATACGGGAAGTCACTCGTCGGACTCGTGACAATTGCCTTCTGAAACGCGCACCAGATCCATCGCGTGCGCGATCACCCGATTCGCCGTCCAGCCGCGTTCCCGGAGCTCGCGAATGCCGGTGGCGCCGTCCGACTTACTCAGCTTCTGGCGCGGCGTTTTCATGATCAGCCGGTGATGCAGGAATTCGGCAGGTTCGGTCCGGCCGAGCAGCCGCGCCAGCTGGATTTGCCGACCGGTAGACGACAGCAGGTCGGTGCCGCGAATGACCAGGGTCACGCCCTGGACGTAGTCGTCTACCGCGGCCGCGAATTGGTAGGTCCAGTTTCCGTCGCGGTCGCGGACGAGGAGGTCGCCGCACTGCTCGGAGGGCCGCTGCTCCTGGGGACCGAGACGCAGATCGACGAATCGCTCGATCGAGGGATCCAAGCGCACTCGAAGTCCCACCCCAGGCCCCTCGACGACGTCGCGGTGCCGACAGGTGCCGGGATAACGAGGCTCGTCTGCGTTCAGCGCGGCCCGTTGCTGGCCGTCAGAATCGCGGGATTGAAAGGCCTGCGCGATGTCTGACCGCGAACAACGGCAGGCATAGACCAGATCGCGGCTGCGAAGACGGTCCAGCGCGTTTACGTAAATCTCATTCCGGTCGCTCTGGCGGACCGGCGGATCGTCCGGCTCGAAGCCAAGCCAGGCCAAATCCTCCAGCAGAGCGGCCTCGAACTGACGCCGGCTCCGCTGCCGATCGTGATCCTCGATGCGAAGCAGGACGCGGCCGCCGCGCGCGCGCGTTTCCGCCCAGACGGTCACCGCATTGACGATGTGGCCCAGATGAAGGGCGCCCGTCGGGGCCGGCGCAAACCGCGATATGATGTCGCGCATGAATCAGCGAAGACTCCGTTTATTCATCCCGATTGTCGTTGCGATCGCAGCGCTCGGTGTCGGCCTGCGCGGCCAGACCAAGGGCGGCGACTGGACGACCTACGGCGGCGATCTTGCGAGCACACGGTACTCGCCGCTCGACCAGATTACCAAGGACAACTTCGGCAAGCTCGAAGTCGCGTGGCGGATGAAGACCGATCAACTGGGTCCGCGCCCCGAATTCAATTTCCAGGCGACACCGTTGATGGTCGATGGCGTCGTCTACACCACGGCCGGCACGCGCCGTGATGTCGTCGCGCTCGATGCCGGCACCGGCGAGATGCTGTGGATGCACGGCGAGAACGAAGGCAAGCGCGGCGAATCGGCGCCGCGCCTGCTGTCGGGACGCGGCCTCTCCTACTGGCCAGGTTCGGGCGGCGAACACGCACGCATCGTCTACGTGACGCCGGGCTACCGCATGGTTGCGCTCGACGCCAAGACCGGCGCGCTCGCCCCCGGCTTCGGCAAGAGCGGCATCGTCGATCTGAAGGAAGAAGACGATCAGATCGTCGATCCGATCACCGGTGAAATCGGCCTGCACGCCACGCCGATTATCGCCAAGGACATCATCGTCGTCGGCGCCGCGCATCTCGAGGGCAGCGGACCAAAGAGCAAGACGCACGTGAAGGGCTTCGTTCGCGGCTACGATGCCAAGACCGGGAAGCGGCTCTGGATCTTCCACACCATTCCCTCGGCCGGCGAATTCGGCCGCAACACCTGGGAAAAAGACTCTGCGACGTACACCGGCAATGCCGGCGTCTGGGCACAGATGACGATCGACCCGGATCTCAACATGGTCTATCTGCCGGTGGAACTGCCGACCGGCGACTACTACGGCGGCAATCGTCCGGGCGCGGGGCTGTTCGGCGAAAGCATCGTTGCGCTCGATCTGAAAACCGGCGTGCGCAAGTGGCATTTCCAGACCGTGCACCACGGCATGTGGGACATGGACATCCCGTGTGCACCGATCCTCGCCGACATCGTTGTCGACGGCAAACCGATCAAGGCAATCGCGCAGATTACCAAGCAGGCCTGGGTCTACGTGCTGGACCGCACCAACGGCAAGCCAGTGTGGCCGATCGAAGAGCGTCCCGTCGAAAAAGGGACCGTCCCCGGCGAGTGGTATTCGCCGACACAGCCGTTCGTCACCAAACCGCCGGCGTTCGATCGCCAGGGCGTGTCGCCGGACGATGTGATTGACTTCACGCCGGAGCTGCACGCGGAAGGTCTGAAGCTGTTGTCGCGGTACAAGATCGGACCGATCTTCACACCCCCGGTCGTCAGCAATCCGGACGGTCCGCTCGGTACGCTGATTCTGCCGTCGGTCACCGGCGGTGCGAACTGGCAGGGCGGTGCACTCGATCCCGAAACCAACAAGCTGTACGTCTACTCGGTCACGGCACCTTCCGCGCTCGGTCTCGTGCCGACCGATCCCGAGAAGAACGATTTCGGCTACTCCCTCGGCGTCGCGCGCGCCGGAGGTGCAGCGGCGACCAGGACGACGACGGAGCCGGGCGCTGCGGCGCCAGCCGGTGGTGGACGCGGCGGCGCGCCTGCAGCCGCCGCAGGCGGTGGACGCGGTGCGGCCCCGGCCGGTGGCGGTCGCGAAGGCGGCGGCGCACTGAGCGTGCAGGGACTTCCGTTGATCAAGCCGCCCTACGGGCGGATCACCGCGATCGATCTGAACAAGGGCGACATCAGCTGGCAGGTCGCGCATGGTGAAACCGCAGACAACATCAAGAACAGCCCGGCGCTGAAGGGCGTCACCATTCCGAAGACTGGACGCGCTGGACGCATCGGGGTCCTGGTCACCAAGAGCCTGGTGATTGCCGGCGAGGGCGGCTTCGCCACCCAACCGAACGGGCAACGCGGCGCTCAGCTGGTGGCCTACGACAAGGCCACGGGTCAGGAGGTCGGCTCGGTTTACATGCCGGCCCCCCAGACCGGTTCGCCGATGACCTACATGTTCAACGGCAAGCAGTATCTGGTCGTCGCCATCAGCGGCGCCTCCTACACCGGCGAGCTCCTCGCATTCAAACTTCCGTAGCAATTCGTCAGTAAATCCAGTGGAAGGGCATTTTATTGTCCCTTCCACTGGCATTTGTTCCTACAATCTCGTCTACACGATCGCGCTTAAGCCTAAAAATTTGTAAGTTTTCGCTTTACTTTCATCTGAAGGTAAGGAGTCCGTATGACGAGTCCGAAACATGTTTGTCGCTTCCTAATAGGCATTGCCTGCCTGGTGTTATTTGCGTCTACGGCGCAGGCGCAGAGCGCCATCGGCGGTACGGTGAAAGACACGTCAGGAGCGGTGCTCCCCGGCGTCACGGTCGAAGTTTCGAGCGACGTCCTGATCGAGAAGACCCGGTCCGTGTCCACGGACAGCCAGGGCGAGTACAAGATCGTGGACCTTCGCCCGGGCGTCTACGTCATCAGCTTTTCGCTGGAGGGCTTCTCGACGTTCAAGCGCGAAGGACTCGAACTACCGTCGAATTTCACCGCCACGATCAACGCGGAGATGAAAGTCGGCGCCCTCGAGGAGTCGGTCACGGTATCCGGTGCGTCGCCGGTCGTTGACGTGCAGACCAACCAGACGACCCAGGTGATGTCGCGGTCGGTGCTCGATTCGGTGCCGAGCGCCAAAACCATCCAGAGCCTCGGCCAGCTGGTGGTCGGCGTGACGCTGTCGTCACCTGACGTCGGCGGTTCGCGCGCGATGCAGCAGGCGTACTTCGCGGTGCACGGTGTCGGCGCCTCGGGCGCCATCGTGACGGTGGACGGCCTGTTGACCAACGGCAACATGGCGGACGGCGCCGTGATGGCCTATCACAACGAAGCGATGATCCAGGAAGCCGTCTATCAGACGGCCGGCGGCACCGCAGAAACGATGACCGGCGGAATCACGATGAACCTGGTGCCGAAAGACGGCGGCAATCGCTTCCAGGGCGGGCTCAAGTACGGCAAGTCGCCCTCGAGCTGGCAGGGCAACAACCTGACACCCGGACTGCAGGCGCTCGGTGTGACGGCCACCGACAAGATCTCCAACTTCTACGAGTTCAACATCGAAGAAGGCGGCCCGATCATGAAGGACAAGCTCTGGTTTTTCGGCGCCTTCCGGAACGCCCACTACGACAAGCCGATCGCGAACTCGTTCGTGCTGCCGGCCGGAGTGCCGGTCCCGGCCGCGTTCGCCAACTGTCTGACCGCAGCCGGGAACTGCGAGCAGGGCATCTCGGACGAGAAGATGTCGAATCCGGTGCTGCGCGTGACCTGGCAGGTCTCGCCGAAGAACAAGTTCGCGGCCTACATGGACCGCGCGATGCGCCTGCGTGGCCATGCGATGGGTAGTCTCACCGACACGAACACGGCCTCGGTGGTGTGGCACACGCCGACGTTCGCGACCGGTTCGGCGAAATGGACTTCGACGCTCTCGCCGAAGCTCCTGCTCGAAACCGGGTTCTCGTTCAATCGCGAGCGCTACGACAACGTCTACCAGCCCGGCATCTCGCAGGATCGCCTGACGCCGGCGTGGTACGCAGGTGCGCGCCGCAGCGACAACAGCACCGGCGTCCTCTGGGCGGCGTCGAGCGCTCAGCTCGGCAACTACCCGGACAAATACAACGCGATGGCGGCGGTCTCCTACGTGACCGGATCGCACAACCTCAAGGTCGGCTTCCTCGATTCGTGGGGCCCCTACCTGCGCTGGAACAGCGCCAACGCCGACTTGTACCAGGTCTACCAGGCCGGCAGCCCACTGTCGGTGACGGTGCTGAATACGCCGCTGCAGACCGGTGAGTATCTCGACGCGAACATGGGCTTCTACGCCCAGGACTCGTGGCGTGTGGACCGGTTCACCATCAACCTCGGCGTCCGCTACGACTACTTGAAGCAGCACGTGATCGGCGAACCGGCGCAGACCGGCCGGTTCGAGAACTCTGTGGCCTACGGCGATATCTACCTGCCGACCTGGAAAGACTGGTCGCCGCGCACGTCAGTGGTGTACGACCTGTTCGGCAATGGCAAAACGGCGATCCGTGCAGGGTTCAACAAGTACATGACCGGCGCCACCACCGGCTTCGCTCAAATCTACAATCCGACCGCACTCACCACGCAGAGCCTGCCGTGGACCGACGTCAACAAGGACGATATCGCACAAGGTGAGCGCGGCTGCGTCTACCTGACGGCCGGCTGCGAAATCAACTTCGCCGCCCTGCCCAGCAACTTCGGCGTCCGCGCGCTGTCCACGTTCAGTCCGGACCTGGAGCGGCCATATCAGTTGATGTACAACGTCGGCGTTCAGCACGAGCTGCTGCCCGGCACGTCCATCACGGCGGAGTACTTCCACAGTTCGTTCAAGAACCTGATCGCGCGCAACAACATTGCGCGCACCGCCGCCGACTACACGTTGATCAACGTCGCCAGCCCGATCGACGGCAGCGTGATTCCGTACTACAACGTCAGCGCCGCGAAAGTGAATGCGGTGAACAACGTCGACAGCAACGACCCGAACATGACGCGGACCTACAATGGCGTCGAGCTGAACTTCAACACCAGACTCGGACACGGCGTCCGCGTGTTCGGTGGGATGTCGACGGAAAACACCGTCTCGAACAGCTGCAGCGCCGCCGGCACCGACCCGAACCTGCTGCTGTACTGCGACGGCTCGAAGAACAACATCCCCTGGATCACTGCCGGCAAGATTGCCGGTACCATTCCTCTGCCCTGGTACGGCATCAATTTCAGCGTCGCGCTGCAGATGCTGGCCGGTTCGCCGATCGGCACGCTGCCGGTCCAGTACGGCGTCTTCACCGCGGGAACCGGTTTCACCCAGCCGAATGGGCTGGCTACCTACGAGCTGATCTCCCGCACGACCAACTATCCGGCAAACTGCAAGGGCGCCTGCACACCGGGCGCGCCGATGATTCCCGGACTGACGACGGGCATCGCCTCGGTCAACCTGGGCCTGAACGCACCTGGCACGCAGTTCACGCCGCGGGTCAACGAACTCGACCTCGGCGTCAGCAAGCAGTTCAAGGTTGACCACTGGAGCTTCACGCCGCGGCTCGACATCTTCAACGCGCTGAACTCGGACGACTACACGGCGGTGACCACGGCGCAGTACAACGCGTCCACCTATCTGCAGCCGGCGGTCATTCTCCAGGGTCGCATCGTCCGCATCGGTGTCGATGTCCGGTGGTAGTCGTCGAGAATTAGCAGTCAGAGGCTAGCGGTCGCGCAACCAAAGGCACGCGCCGGTCGTCAAAGGTTCGATATGACGATTCGGTGCGTGCCTCTTTTTTTGATGCCGGCGATCGCGTTGCTCTGTTCGATGACGGTCACCGGTCAGATTCGAACAGCGCCGGCCGAGACCGAGCTCGCGCCGGGCATCATTCTGTTCACCACGCCCGGTTACGGCGACGTCGGGCTCGATGGCAATTCGATCGCGGTGCTCTCGCGCGACGGCGTCCTGGTCTTCGACTCCAACGGGACGCCGAGCGCGTCGGCCGCGGTGCTGGCGGGAATCCGCAAGCGCACGAATCAGCCGGTTCGCTGGGTGGTCAACTCGCACTGGCATTGGGACCACTGGTACGGCACCCAGACCTATCTCGAGGCGTTTCCCGACGTCCAGGTCCTCTCGCACGAGAAAAATCGGCTGATGATGGCCGGCCCGGCGATAGCCTTCAACAAACCGTTTCTCGAGGAACAGCTCCCAGACTACCTCCGCCAACTGGAGAAGCGCGCCGAGACCACCGCGACTCTGCAGCCGCTGCTGGCGCAGGACAAGGCGTTCGTCGAGGAGAAGACGCACGTCCAGCTGGTCGTGCCGACCACCACGTTCGCCGATCGTCTGACCATCGATCTCGGCGAGCGCCACATCGAGGTGCTCAACTACGGGCGCGGCGTCACGCCCGGGGACACCTTCGTGTATCTGCCGAACGAGAAGATTCTGTTGCTCGGCGATTTGATCGTCAACCCGATCACCTTCGCGCTCAGCGGCTACCCCACGGAATGGCTGCATGTGCTCGAGCGGATCGACGCGCTCGACGCCACCACCATGGTCACGGGACACGGTCCGCCGCTCCACGACAAGACACTCCTGCGATCGACGATGGCAGTGTTTCGGGTGTTGTTGAAGGAGGGGAAGGCGTCGAAGGAGAAAGGCCTGACGCCGGATCAGGCGAAGGACGCGATCATGCCCCAACTCCACGATCTGATGATCGCGATCACCGGCGATCGTCCCGAGTTGAACGCTGCGTTCAAGCAGCAGCTCGTGGACTGGTACCTGCACCGGGTCTATGACGAACTTGACGGTCCGCTGTCGGACGCCATCTCGGTGATTCCGCAAACCTGACGCGCCGCACGCTCGTTCGTCTGGCGTGCGAAAACACCTCTGCTAAGATCGATGCGCGTGCGCCGCGCCGTTTCGACGAGTCGCCGGAATCCCCTGCTGACGCTGGCGTCATCGCCCGGTCCGGATCGCGTGCGCGTCCTCCAGATTACCCTGCGCACTCTCCGGCGGTTGACCACGTGGGTCGATCTTGGATGCGGCGAATCGCAGGCGACCGCGGCGATGGGTCCTTTGCAGAAGCGGATTCGCAGGGTCTCCGTCGATGTCGTCAAGCCGATTTCGCCGCCGGACGGTTTCGTCCAGTCGTCGATCCCAGACTATCTCGCGCAGCACGAGCTCGGACCGCGGTGCCTGGTGAGCCTGCTCGATGTCATCGAGCACTTTCCGAAGCCGGAAGCGTTGGCTTTGCTCGACACGCTCGAACGGCGTGCCGGTGCCGTCGTGCTGTTCACGCCGATCGGGTTCTATCCCCAGAACGCGGAAACACATCCCGATTTCGCGGACAAGCCGTACCAATGGCATCGCAGCGGATGGATGACCGGCGAGCTCGTCAAACGCGGATACGCGGTGGTGGCATTTCCGCAGCTGCATATGGGCTTCGGTGGCTTCGCCGCCGTTCACGTCACTGGCTGGTCGGCGTTCGACTACTGGCGCTGGCGGATCGACATCGCACGCCTCCGGATGCGCCCGTTCATCCAGCCCGCCACGTGTCTGGGTGCGTGGAAGGAACACGTGCGCTTCCGCCACGGCCAGAGCTGGTGGTATTCGGCGTTGCGGAACCGGCGGCGATGACGCGGGTTGTCTCGCCGCGCGGTCAGCCATACCACCGAGGCATACGCGCCACCGAGACACTGAGTCTCCGAGGAATATCACCACAAGAGCCACCGAGTCACCGAGCTCTTTGAGTTCAAAACCAAAGAACCCGTGTCCCGGTGCCTCGTGTGGTTACCCTCTGCGCCCCTGTGTTTTTCGGGCGCAACGAAACACGCTCTGGACTGGCGACGCGCAATCGGCTAGCGTTCGAGCATGCCCAGCCCACGCGAATTGACCGCCCAGCAGAAAGCGCAATGGAGTGCCGCGGCCTCCGGCTGGGAACGCTGGGGCAGCTGGTTCGAGCGCCAGAGCGGCGATCTCAGTGACTGGATGTGCGACGCCGCCGGCGTCGGTCCAGGCAGCCGCGTGCTCGATCTGGCATGCGGCCCCGGACCGATTGCCGTTCTCGCTTCGCAACGCGTCCGTCCTGACGGACATGTCGTCGCGACCGATCTTTCGCCGGAGATGGTCGCCATCACCGTTCGCAGCAAGCTCCGCCTCGGTCTCGAGAATCTCGAAGTCGTGGAAATGGACATGCAGGCGCTGACGCTTCCCGACAGATCGTTCGATGCGACCACCTGCCGGTTCGGTTTGATGTTCTGCCCCGACCCGGTGCTGGGAGCGGCGGAAGCCCTGCGGGTGCTGCGCCAGGGTGGGCGCTACGCGGTCGCGGTGTGGGACCTTCCGCCAAAGAACCCGTTCTTCACCGCGTGGACCGGCGCGCTCGGCGAATTCATGCCGATGCCGCCGCCCGATCCGACTGCGCCTGGCATCTTCAGGCTGGCACCTCCGGGCGAGTTGGAACGGGTCCTGCGCACCGCAGGCTTTACCGACATCGTGGTCGAGTCGCGGCCCATCGAGATGACATACACGTCGCTCGACGAGTATTGGACCATTCAAACCGAGCTGGCGGCGCCACTTCGCACCGCCATGGCGACCCTCGCCGCCGACGACATCGGCCGTCTGAAGGCACAGGTGTTCGAGTCCCTGCGACCGTACATGCGCGGCGACGCCGTCCACCTTGCGGCGGTGCCACTGTGCGCGTCGGCTTCAAAACCATAGGCACATCGTGCTGAAATCGAACCCGATCGTCGCATTCGTCGCCACCACCGACCCTGCCCGGGCGAAGACGTTCTATGCCGGAACGCTGGGACTCCGGCTCGTCAGCGAAGACGGCTTCGCGCTCGTGTTCGACGCTGGCGGAACGATGCTGCGAATTGCCACCGTCCCGGAACACGAACCGGCCGGCTACACGGTGCTTGGCTGGCTGGTTCGCGACATCGAGCGCAGCGTCCACGACCTGCGGTCGAAAGGCGTCGCCTTCAACGTCTACGACGGCATGGGTCAGGACGAGCACGGCATCTGGTCGGCGCCGAGCGGTGCGCGCGTGGCGTGGTTTACCGATCCGGACGGCAACACGTTGTCGCTGACCGGGATTGCGCGCTCGAAACCACAGCGATCGCCCGCTCGTAAAGCCGCAGCCAGGCCGATTCGGAAGTCGAAGGCGAAGGCGGTGCGGACGTCACGACGGCGCTGAGCGATCGGCGGCGTCAGTACGACGGCCAGACGCCGGGCGTCGCGAGTTCGACCGAGCGGTTATCCGGATCGCGGAAATAAAGACTCAGTCCACCGCGGTCCCACCGCACACGACTCTCGACGCTGATGCCGAGCGCGGCAAGGCGCGACTCCCACGCGGGGATTGCGGACGCGTCGATCGCGAGCGCAAAGTGCCCGGGGCCGGCCGCGTCATGCCCCGGAATCCGCCCACCGGGCATATCGAGCGGGGTTGCTGCGCCTTTCTGAAACAGCAGCAGGACCGTGCCCTCGCCGGCGTCGATGGCGACGAGACGATCAGTCTCCAGCATCGGCGTGACGTCGAGCAGCTGAATATAAAACGCTGCAGTCCGCCGAAGATCGTCGCAGTCGAGTGCGGTTTCGAGAACACGCCGGACGCGGGCGACGGTGGGCTCAGACATCGAGATCAGCGCCGCTCGAGGGTCATGCGCATGCCATGTTTCGCCCGGAGCGTGACCAGCGGCTGCGTCTCGACCGGATGACCGGCGACCAGACGCGGCTTCCAGTGCTGCGCCAGCGTAGCCACCAGCAGCACGAGCTCCATCCAGGCGAACGGCTCGCCGATGCATTGGCGCGGTCCGCCGCCAAACGGAAAATACGCAAACTTCGGCAACGTCGCCCGAAACGCTGGCGTCCACCGATCCGGATCGAACTGCTCGGGGCTCGGGAAGTATCTCGCGTCGCGCTGGATGATGTACGGGCTCATCACGAAGATCGATCGTGGCGGCGCCACGAAGTCGCCGATGGTGAACGCGTCGATGGCACGCCGGCCGATGATCCAGGCCGGCGGATACAACCGCATCGCTTCGGTGACCACCCGCTCGACGTACGGGAGCGCGCCGGTATCCGCCGTGGCCGGCAGGCGGCCGTTCAGCACACGGTCGATCTCCTCGTGCATTCTGGCTTCGACATCCGGCGACTGACTGAGCAGGTACCACGTCCACGTCAGCGCATTGGCGGTGGTCTCGTGACCCGCAAGAAAGATCGTCATCGCCTCGTCGCGCACCTGCACGTCGGTCATGCCGCGGCCGTCGTCTTCGTCCTGCGCGGCGAGCAGCATCGACAGCAGATCGCCCTGATCGCGGCCGCTGGCGCGGTGGTCGGCGATCATCCGGTAGATGATCGCGTCGAGCCGGCCTCGCGCCAGACGCGCACGGCGCAGGCGCGGTACCGGCAGCCGCTCGATCACGTCCGAGAACGGTAGCATCGTCAGCCAGAAGGTGTCCATCACCGAGGTGAGCGCCTCTCCGACTGCGGCCGCCTGCTGCTCGACGTCGACGTTGAACAACGTCTTGCCGACAATCGACAGGGTGAGGCGATTCATTTCGCGCGCGATGTCGACCGCGGCGCCATCAACCCAGCTCCGGCGCATCCGGTCCGCGTGGGTCACCATCGTGTCGCCGTAGCCGGCGATGCGCGTGTGGTGAAACGCCGGCTGCATCAGCCGCCGCTGCCGCAGGTGGACGGCGCCTTCGCTGGTCAGCAGGCCATTGCCGAGCACACGCTTGGTCCGCTCGAGGCCGCGACTCTTGGTGAAGTTGCGATTACTGGTGACGAGGATGTCCTTCACGATCTGCGGATCGCTGACCAGGAACACGCGCTCGCCGCCGAGGCGCACTGTCGCGAGGTCGCCGTAAGTGCTTGCGAGGTTCGAGAAGAACACCAGTGGATTGCGGCCAGGCCGGTACACCAGCGACTGCAGCAGCGATGGTTTCGGGCCGCGGGGAGTGGTCATCGCCATTCCGGATCGTAGCCTCGACGCCGCTGCTTCTGCTCGACGCTGAGGCTGATCGCGAACAACGCGAACACCTCGATCAGACCGATGAACGCGTACAAGGCATAGCGCATGAACGCGCCCGGCGTCGGCAGACAGACGTAACCGGCGTCGATACAGCGGCGGGCGAGAAGATCGAGCTCGGCATACTCGCGGAGGATCAACGCCATCGCGGTGCCGAAAATCACCATCGAACCGGCGATGTTGCCAAGAATCATCTGCTGACTGCGCCAGCAGCTGTAGGCGACGAGGGTCCCGACCAGCGGCGGCACCAGCACCATCACGCCAATCCACGGCCAGCTCAACCCGTTCACTCGTCGCCTCGATTCAACGCCGCTCTCGCGGATCGGGGTTGACGGTCAGCGGCTGCGAATAGCTGCGCCCGTCCACAGTCAACCTGACCGTGAATGCGCCTGGGCCGACCGGTGGAGGTCCACCGCGGCCACCGCCACCGCCGCCTCGACCACCGCGCCCTCGGCCACCTGGCGCCGGTGCCTCGGGACGGAAATCCCACACAAAACGGTGCATGCCGGCGCCGGCCGAGAGCTGCGCCGGCGGACGCTGCCACACAGCGTTGACGTTGAGCGTGTTCGGATCGATCGCCGGCGACGGATCCGCGCTCGAATAGCGTCGGACGACGGCTCCGGCAGCGTCGAGGATCTCCATAGTCACTGGGCCTGCCGGCGCGGCGCCGATGAAATAGTCGATGAGCGCTCCGATCGGCGCGTTCTCCGCCTCGGGTTCGTCCTTCTGCGTCGGCGTGCCATCGTCAGTGTTCGGCGGCAGCAGGATGCCGTCGGCCGGCTTGAACAGATGCGCGGCGGCGGTTGCGATTT
Source organism: Vicinamibacterales bacterium (assembly GCA_036497895.1). Taxonomy (GTDB): domain Bacteria; phylum Acidobacteriota; class Vicinamibacteria; order Vicinamibacterales; family CAVVIG01; genus CAVQFC01. The sequence goes on from DASXIR010000263.1 coordinate 12,273, forward strand.
CTGGCGTCACCTGGCGCAGCGCGCTGATGTCGTCGAGCAACCAGAAACCACGGCCGTGCGTCGCCACGATCAGGTCATCGCCGTGAAACGCCAGGTCGCGCATCGAGCACGGTGGCAGGTTGAGTTGCAGCGACTGCCAGTGGTCGCCCTCGTCGAACGAGACGAACACGCCGAGTTCTGTGCCGGCAACGAGCAGCCCGCGTCGTTTCGGATCCTCTTTGATCGTCTGCAGGTAGACGCCGGCAGGCAAACCGTTGACGATTTTCTGCCACGTCTTGCCGGCGTCCCTGGTGCGGTAGAGATACGGTTCGTTGTCCTCCAGCCGATGACGATCGACCGCCGCGTAGGCCGCGTTGGCGTCGAAATGCGACGCTTCGAGCATGACCACCTTGCTCCACGCGGTCACGCCGGGCGGGGTCACGTTCTGCCAGGTCTTGCCGTCATCTGGCGTCACGTGAATGTAGCCATCGTCGGTCCCGATCCAGAGAACGGGAGCGCGCACCGGTGATGGCGCGATTGTGTAGATGACGCCAAGCCGCTTGGACTGCGCCGGCACGTCGGCGGCAGTGGCGGCATCGAGATTCGGAGGCGCGCCGGGGTTCTCGCGCGTCATGTCGTCGCTGATGCGGGCCCAATGTCGTCCGCCGTCGCTCGTCTTGAACAGATACTGATCGCTGAAGTAAAGCGCGTGCTGGTCCGCCGGCGAAAACACCAGCGGCAATGTCCATGTATGCCGAGGCGGCGTCGGCAGGTCGACCTCGGGAGAGATTTGATCGACCTTGCCCGTATTGACATTGCATTTCTCGACGGTACCGCCGAACACCACATCCGGGTCGAGCGGATCGGGTGCGGTGAACCCGCTTTCACCTCCGGCGCAGAGTGGTTCCCAATCGCGCATGGTGATACCGAGGAACCGGCCGCGCGATCGCACGCGGACGGCTCCACTATCCTGCTGCGCACCGGTCACCCAGTACGGAAAAGAGTTGTCCGCAGCCACACGATAGACTTGCGCCGTCGGCTGGTTCAGCCACGAACTCCACGTCGGATGCTCGCTCAGACCGTCGACGCTGACGACCGCGCCCTGGTCACCGCCGAGAATCATCCGGCTGCCGTCATCGGCCGCGATCCACAGCTGGTGATAGTCGTCACCGCCTGGCGACCCCTTGAATGGTTCGCCGAACGTCCGTCCACCGTCGCGCGATCGGTAAACACCTGTGTTGGACACGTAGACGAGATCCGGATTCTTCGGATCGACGACGACTTTCCCGAAATACCAGCCTCGTCCCCAGATGCGGCTGTCGCCAGAGACTTTGCTCCAGCTCGTCCCGCCGTCGTCAGATCGGAAGAGGCCGCCTTCCTTCGCGTCGACGATCGCGTACACCCGCTGACCGGCCGAAGGCGCGACTGCGATGCCGATTCGACCGAGGCCGTCGATCGGAAGGCCCTGCGTCAGCGGCTGCCAGGTCGTGCCACCGTCGGTGGACTTGAACAACCCGCTGCCCGGGCCGTAGGACGGCGGATAAATGCTCCATGGCGGACGACGGGTGTTCCAGAGAGCGGCGTAGATCGTCTGAGCGTTGGCCGGGTCGAACGCCAGATCGACAGCGCCGACGTCATTGTTCCTGAACAGAACCTTCTGCCAGGTCGCGCCGCCGTCGCGGGTCCGGAACACGCCGCGATCCGGGTTGCCGCCATACGCGTGGCCCAGGGCGGCCACGAACACCACGTCCGGGTTCTTCGGATCGACGAGCACGCGCGCAATCTGTCGCGTGTCGTCGAGGCCGACGTGCGTCCAGGTCCGGCCGGCATCACGGGACTTGTACATTCCGTTCCCATACGAAATCTGGGATCGCATGTCCGACTCGCCGGTGCCGACGTAGACCACGTCAGCGTTCGAGGCAGCTACCGCAATGGCCCCAATCGAGGCGATCGGCTGTGAATCAAAAATCGGCAGCCAGGTGCGCCCGCTGTTGGTGGACTTCCAGACGCCGCCGCCGACCGATCCGAAATAGAAGCTGTTGGGTTGGCCGGGGACACCGCTGACGGAGTTGACGCGCCCGCCCCTGAACGGTCCGATCATCCGCCAGCGTAAACCTCCGAACAGCGCGGGATCGATCCCCTGCGACTGCGCCTGAAGCGCGGAAAGCGCGCTGACAACGACTGGCGCCACCAGAGCGAGCACGACGAACGCGAGACGATAGTAACGACTTTTCATTGGCACGTTGATCCCCAGGGCTTGCTTGATTCTAACAAGCGTGTTGACGCCTGCGATCGAGCTAATGCGTTGGACGAGTTGCCCAGAATGCCCACGCGACGAACACCGCCTGCAGCGGCAGGCGCAGGTAGAGGAATGCGACCGGGATGTCGGAAAAACGATCCGGGTTGATCGCCATGTAAAGATTGGCGGGAAACACCGCGATCAACAGCAGCACCAGTCCCCAACCCGCCGCTGACCGGACCGACGGGACCAGCACGCCGACCCCACCCAGCACTTCGAAGAGCCCGCTGACGTAGACCAGGGACAGTGGCGAGGGCAGCGACGGCGGCGTGATGCGCACGTAGAACGACGGGTTGACGAAGTGATTCGCGCCGGCGGCGACGAAGAACACTGCAAGCGCCAGCAACGCCCACTTCCGGAGTCCATGCATAAGTACAGTCTGTCTAAAGCCGGACGCTGCAGAGAGTGACTACCGACTAAAGCCGGACACTAAAAACGGCGACTACCGGCGTCCCAACTATCGACTATCGGCCCTGCGCCCGCTGGATCGCCGTGAACAGCGCCTGCCGTGTCGCCTCGGACCCGGTGAACAGATCTTCCGGCAGACGGGTCACGCCGCGCAGCATGTCCGAGTAGATGACGTCGGCCTGGTAGACGTCGAGACTGAGACCCGCCAGGTACTGCAGCCGGAGGTTGCGGTCGCGATTGATGGTCGCGTCCTTCAGCCACGATGCCAGATCGGACTTGCGGCCGGCGTAGGTCGAGAACAGATCGACCGCTGAGTTCATGCCGATGTCGTGCAGCGACTTCAGCATGGTCGCGTACTCGGGACGATGAATCTTCGCGTCAACGGCGTCGACGTCGATCCTGGTCGGTTCGACCTGGCCGACGAGCACCAGATCGTAGCCTTTTCCCTCGTTGGTGTTGCCGAACACGATGCCGTTCGGAAACACCTGGAGGAACGTCCCGATCTCGCTCTTCACCGCGGCGATGTTGCTTTCGTACAACTGAACGAACAGCGTGACCACGCCGCCCGGGGTGAGATGCTGCTTGGCCATCTCGAAAAACTCGGCGGTGTAGAGCATCGCCGCGCCCTTGACCCAGGGATCGAGCGGATCTGAGGTGATGGCGTCGAATTTCTCGCTGGTGGTCTCGACGAAGTGCCGCGCATCGTCGATGCGCACGTGCACCTTTGGATTGCGGACCACGTCGAAGTTGTGTTCGCTGAAGTAAGTGGAGACGACACGAGGCACGAGCGGCTCGATTTCGGCGATGGTCTCGTGCGTCACAATCGGATCGACCGAAACCGCGCCCGCGGTCACGCCGGCGCCGCAGCCGATGACCAGGACCTTGTTCGCGTGCGGCGGCAACAGCGTCGTGAGATGGCCGAGCATGCGCTGCAGACGCATGTCCTGCGGCTCGCTCGACGCCTGCACCTTGCCGGCGTTGTGATAATTGCGGACGCCGTTGGGCAGCTCCGACACCGCCACTGACGCGTTCAACCCCTCGCCGACGTAAATCACGTTGGCCTGGCCGACACGGGTCGCGGAATAGCGGCCGTAGGCGACCAGCAGCCCGGGCAATTCGTGAACGCTGCGCGCCAGCAGGCCGGCACTGATCATCGCGATCGCGAGGACTGCCGTGCCGCCCAGGTTCCAGCCGCTCTTCTCGCTCGCGATCCGCCCCGGATCCGTCCCACCGACGTACGACGGCTCGAGCATCAAGAGCGCCGACAGCGCCGACACGATGATGAACACCTGCTCGGTGTGCGAACTGCCGATCCAGGGAATCAGCAGGAAGCTGGTGATCAGTGAGCCGCCGATGGCGCCGACCGTGTTGGCGGCGTAAACGCCGCCGGACAACCGCGCCGCGTCCTGATCGGAAGAAGCGACGGCCGCCAGGGCCAGCGGAAAGCTGGCGCCCCAGAGAATCGCTCCCGGCAGCACCACCCACAGGCAGCGAACCACGTCGAGCTGGAGGGTGAACCAGGGCGTGGTCGCGATCGACGGATTGATCGGCCAGTACGGCAGCGACTCCGTGAGTTGGTACGCCGCCCATGCCATCGCGCCGCACAACAGCAGCTGGCACCAGCCAAGTGCGCGGCGAGGCGACGCCAGGCCGCGGCTGAATTCCGCGGCAACCGTGCTGCCGATGCCGAGGCCGACCAGGAACACGGCGAGGATCAGTGCAAATGTGTAAACCGTTGCGCCGAAATGCAGTGACAGCAGCCGCGTCCAGACCACCTCGGTCGCAAGCGCGGTCGCGCCGGAGAGCCCGATCGTCACGTAGACCGCGGCGTGGCCCGACGGCGTGGCGGCCTGACGCACCGGCGCCTCGTCTTCCACGTATGGCGTGCGTCCGGACAGGACGTACGCAATCAGCGCGACCATCAGATTGATCGCGACAGCCGCCATGGTCGCCGTGGGCACGTCGTAAACGCGCAGAAGATAAAAGCCTGCGGCGAGGGCGCCGATGACGCCTCCGGCGATGTTGCCGCCGTAGAAGAATCCGAGCCACGCCACGCCGTCGGGAGTGGCGCGCACCCACCGCGAAATCGCCGGCAGCGTCGCGCCCATCAACATCGTCGGCGGCAACAGGCAGATGCCGGCGATCACGCCGCGGAAGATGATGCCGATGACGCCCTCGCCCGCCCACGCCGTGTAGATGCCTCCGACCAGCGGCATGCCGAGCAGGATCAGGACCGCGAGGGCACCGATGCCGAGTTCGAGCGCGGCGTAGACCCGCAGCGGATGCTGGCGCGCGGAAATGAGACGCGGCAGCAGCAGGCTGCCGAGACACATCCCGCCCATGAACGTACCCAGCAGAATGCCGAGCGAGATCGATGACGAACCGATGACCAGCTGCAGCAGCTGAAACCAGACGATTTCGTAAATCAGCGCGGCGCAGCCGCTGCCGATGAACAGCAGGAACAAGGCAGGAAGATAGCGACGTGGATTCATATGGACAGCCGAGTTTACATCGGAGTCTTGACAGGCGATTCCGTGGGGAGTCTAGGCGAGGGAGGCCATCATGGCTGATGGCTAATGACTGACGGCTCCAGCTGAAGGTACCAGCGTTGAACCATAGCCATTAGCCATAAGCCATCAGCCATGGCGGGTCTTACTTGAGGTGCTTGCTGACCAGTTTCGTCATCTCGAACATGTTGACGGTCTTCTTGCCGCCGAACACGGTCTTGAGCGCATCGTCCGAGTTGATCATGCGCTTGTTCTTCTTGTCCTGGAGGCCGTTCTTCTTGATGTAGGCCCAGAGTTTCTTGGTGACCTCAGTGCGCGGAATCGGCTTCGAGCCAACGATCTCCGAGAGCGCCGCGCTCGGTGTCACCGGCTTCATGAATGCCGCGTTAGGTTTCCGCTTCGCTGCTGCCTTCTTTGCCATGTCGTCTCCTTGGGGCGCCCGCCTGGGCGTCCAATCCTAGTGCGCTCTATTATGAACGCATCCGCCCCTCTGTACCACCCTCTTTTCAGAGGGGAATCGGGGACCGCCAGAGGGAAACAATGCTTGTTTTCCCCGTTTCCCCTATGAACGGCCGGGCCTTTTTCGGAATCGCAGATCCCATACCCGATCCTGGACGACACTGAACGCGGTGATCTGTCCAGCGGCATCGCGGCGAAAGATGATGGTGCCAAGCGTGCCGGCCTTGAAAGCGTCGAGGTAAATTGGCGTCAGCTCGATCGAGGTATCGGGCCGGCGTTTCAGCTGGAGATGACCGGCCTCGACGGTTGCAGTGATCTCGGCCTCGGCCTCGTCGCTGGCGTAGGTGCCGGTGTACGCCGCCAGGGCGGACGACGGGGGCGCCCATTCGGCCTCGCGCTGGTAGGTCTCGCTCGTTCCGTAGGCATCGGTGGCGACGGCGCCATGCGCATCGAACGTCCAGTGCCGGCTGTCGGGCCCGGCGCCCATCGTGAATGACAGACCGGTCAACGTGCTGCGATACAGGCCGTGAGCGGCATTGACCTGGGCCGCGGTCAAACCGTGCGCGGTCGCCTGCGAAGTCGTTATGGCATCGCCGAGAAACACCTCGGCAACGTCGTGCGCGTATGCGGCCGGCGTCGCGCTGCTGACGTTGCACAGCACCGCGACCGAGACGTGATGGCTCGGAAACCGCGTAAGGAATGCCTGATAACCGGCGGTCGACCCGCTGTGGTTCACCTCACGGATTCCCTTATACGTCTCGAGAAAGAGTCCGAGGCCGTAGCCGTGCGGCCGGCCATCGTTGAAATGGCCGGGACGCTGCTGTTCCGCGATCGGCTGCGCATCGGCGGCCGCCGGCGCGTCGAAGTGCTCGTTCCATTTGAGCAGATCGCCGACCGTCGTCAGCAGGCCGCCGTTGCCGTAAACGTCTTCGAACGGCATGTCGGTGTGAAAATCCACGCCCGACGAATACGCGATCGCGCGACCCTTGACGATACGTGTGAAATCGTCGCGCCAGGACGTGTGGGTCATGTTGATCGGGACGAAGAGCCGCTCGCGCGTGAACTCGGGAAACGGCTTGCCGCTGACGCGGGTCACGATCATGGCGGCCAGGTTGTAGCCGGTGTTGGAATACGACCAGTGCGTGCCGGGCACGAAATTCAGCGCGGTCTGCCGGCTGGCGATGTCGAGCATGTTCGCCTGGGTGTGCACCCGGCGCGTCCTCGGCCAGCCGGCGATGGCTGCGACGCTTCCCCAGTCGCGCAGGCCGCTCGTGTGATTGAGCATGTGGCGGATGGTAAGTGGCGATCCATAGTCGGGCAGTTCGGGAATGTACGTACGAACCTGATCGTCCAGCGACAGCTTGCCATCGCGCGCCAGCAGCAGCACTGCGGCCGCGGTGAACTGCTTGGACACGGATCCGGCTTCGAAGATCGACTGCGCCGTGATCGGCACATCGTGCTCGAGATCGGCCATCCCGTAGCCCTTGGCGAGGACCGGAACGCCGTTGGTCGCGATTCCGACGGCGCAACCGGGCGTGCTGTTGGTCCATTTTGCGAACACCGCGTCGACCCTGGCGGGCGCGTTGGACGGTGGCGCGGCGGCGAGCGCGCAGGCACAGGAGAACGCAAGGAGCAGGTGGCGTCTCATGGCGCCATTCTACGCGGACAAACGAAAAGGGCGGTGATCTCTCGACCACCGCCCTCTTCGAATTGCTGATTGCTGATTGCTAAAGGCTGATTTTCAGACTCCCGCTGCGGTCATCTTCGCCTTCGCCGGGAAGATTTCCTTGAACGCGGTCATGAAGCGCGCCATCTCGTCGGCGGTACCGATCGAGACGCGCAGGTGCTGCGTCATCGGCGGGAACGGCCGGCCAACCAGCACCTTCTTGGTCTTGAATTCGTCGATCACCGGCTGCACGTCGCGGCCGATGTGGACCATGAAGAAGTTCGTCTCCGACGGCAGCACCTCGTAGCCGTAGGCCTCGAGATCGCCCGACGTCTTCTTGCGCAGATCGACGACCATCTTCTTGACGCTGGCCTGCGACGCCGTGTCCTTGAGCGCGGCGGCGCCGCCCCACTTCACCAGCGCGTTGATGCTGCCCATGCTGTACGGCCGCATCTTCTCGACGAACTCCTTCGAGGCGACGGCGTAGCCGAGCCGCATGCCCGCGAGTGCGGCGATCTTCGAGAAGGTGCGCGCGATGATCACCGGGCGACCCTCGAGGACGTACGGCACCGAAGTGGCGTAATTCGGATCCTCGACGAAGTGATGGTAGGCCTCGTCAATCAACACGGGCATGCCCGCGGGGACGCCGTCCAGCAGCTCTTTGATTTCCGACTTGGTCACGATCATGCCGGTCGGGTTGTTCGGGTTGCACAGGTAGACGAACCCGAGTTCCGATGCGTGCGCGTTGGCGGCCTTGATCATCGCCGGGATGTCCTGGTGATGATCCTTGGTCAGCTGCAGCTTGACCGCCGTGGACTTGATGCTGGTGGCGTGTTGGTAGACCTGGCTGTAGGACGGCTCGTTGCCGAGCACCTTCTTGCCGGCCGGCAGGAACGTGGTACCGACCACGTCAAGCACTTCGCCGGAGCCTGCGGTCAGCAGGATGTTCTCGTTCTTCACGCCGTGGTGCTTGGCGATCTCCTGCACGATGCCGCCGTCCGGATAGCCGTAGCGATTGGCGTACTTGAACGCCGAGTTCATCGCCTTCATCACCGACTCGGGCGGCCCCCAGCAGTTCTCGTTGCTCGACAGGTGCGCAAATGAATCGTAGTCGCCACCAGCCGCGCCCATTCCGTTACGGGCGCCCGCCGCGCCTGGGCGGTTCTGCGCGAACAGATCCACCTCGGACCCGAGTCCCAGGTACCCCATCGCCGCAGCGACGCCGCTCACAAACCCTCGCCGAGAAACAGTCATGGCTCCTCCGTTCTAACGTTCACCCGGGGCCGAACAATTCCGAGCATTCTAACGCGGTCCTTACGGTGGCGCGCAGCCTTTTCTCATCAGACAAAACTGTCCGAACGGGTCATTTTGCGCCGACGTTTTCGTACCATTTCACGTTCGCTGTCGCCGTGCCGATGCACACGATGTCCACGCGCTTGTCCCCGTTCAGGTCGCTGGCAGCGCAACCCGCGCCAGCCATGCCGCCCTCGTCGAGCACCCGCCTCGTCCAGGTGGCGCCATCAGCCGACGAGCTGTACATGATCAGGCTGCGCGCGCCGCCGCGCTGTCCGACGATGATCTCGTCGCGGCCGTCACCGTCGAAGTCGGAGACGATGATGGCGTGGCCGTCGGTGATGGTGTCGTCGATCATCTGGCGCGGCCAGCTCGATCCGTTCTCGCGATAGACGACGATCTCGTTGCCGTGCCATGGTTCGATGGTCGCGATGAAACGCTGCTTCCCGAGATGCCCCAGCGCGATGTCGCTGGCGCCGCTCTTGGGCCACGGATCGGGATCGCCCTTGATCAGTTCAGTCGGCGTCCACTTGCCGTTGGCGAATTTGTGCAGGTAGATACCCATGAATCCGGCGCTCATCACCGCCTGACCCTTGACGCCCGGCCACGTCATCGGCTCGATGCCGTGGATCAATCCGGTGAATGTGTCGGTGACGGTTTCGCGCTTGAAGTCCGGCGCGCGGTAGTAGTCGATCGTCACCGGGCTCTTGTAGTCCGGCGCCACCGCTTCCGGCCCGATCAGCGGCGCGAGCATAAGCACCTTCTTGCCGCTGCCATCCGCATCCACCCAGCGCAGACGATGCGCCGTGGGAACCCTGTCGATCTCCTTGACCGTCCACGGCTGCGCCGGATCGCCGTTGTGCATCAGGATCGACAGCACGCCGGTGCTGGTCTTCGGTGACGTCGTGAAACCCTCGGCCAGCGCCAGCTCCGGAATCCCGTCGCCGTCGAGATCGTAGGCCGAGGTATTGATCATCTGTTTTCGATCGGCGGCGATCACGTGACGCTGCCAGCCCGGATTCTCGAACCACACCAGCTCGGGAACACCTGAGGCGAGCGCGATGATGTCCGGCTTGCCGTCCTTGTTCATGTCCGCGACCACCACCTGGTAGCCGCCGCGAAGACCGGTGCCGATTTCGTGGGTCACGAACTGCACACCGCCCGCCGGGGCCTGTGCCGTGAGCGGCGCGAACCGGGCGGTCACCGCCAGCATCGCCGCCATCGACAGAAATCCGATCGCCGTTGTTCGAAGCCTCATGCGCTCTCCTCGAGAAATGCCGGAGCCGACTATACGCTACCAGTCCGTCGACCGGTAGTCCTTGAGGAACTGTCCCCAGACATGCGCGCCGGTGTTGAACCCACGGATGATGGGCGCCACAATCCGTGCGGCGCCGTCAACGCTGTCGAGCGGCGGGTGAAAGCGATGGTCGGCGGTCTTGCGCTCGGCGATGTCCGCCGGATCCTCGTCGGTCACCCAGCCGGTGTCCACGCTGTTCATGTGGATGCCGTCGTTGTAGTAATCGGTCGCCGCGGTCCGCGTCATCATGTTGAGCGCGGCCTTGGCCATGTTGGTATGCGGATGCCTGGTGGTCTTGAAGCTGCGATAGAACTGGCCCTCGACCGCCGAGACATTGACGATGTGCTTGTCGCGCGTCGCGACGCGCAGCATCAACGGCTTCAGCCGTGCGTTGAAGAGGAACGGCGCGATCGCGTTGACCAGCTGCACTTCGAGCAATTCGACCGACGGCACTTCGGCGAGCAGCATCCGCCACGAGTTGCGCCCGCGCAGATCCACCTGCTGGAAGTCCTGATCGAGCCGGCCACGCGGAAAGAGATCCGTCTGCGCCTGGAACTCTTCCGGCAACAGCGGGATCTGCGACAGCTGCGCCGACGCGCCGGTTCGGACGCCGCCGCGAAGCTCGAGCTCGCGGCGGTCGCTGCCGGCGTTGCCGAGCAGCTTGCGAACGTGGTCCGGCATCTGTCGCAGCGCGGCGGTCTCGCCGGCCATCATGTGCGCGTAGAACTCCGGCGGCCGCCGGACGGTCTGACAGGCGTTGTTGATGATGAAGTCGAGCCGGTCGCGCGTCGCGACCAGGTTGTGGCAGAAGGCCTCGACGCTCGGCGTGTGACGCAGGTCGAGGCCCACAATCTCGAGACGATCGCCCCACTCGGAGAAATCGGGCTCGTCGGCATAGCGTGCGGCGGCGTTGCGCGGGAAGCGCGTCGTGACGATCAGCCTGGCGCCGCAGCGGAGCAGCTTCAGCCCCGCCTGGTAGCCGATCTTGACGCGCCCGCCGGTCAGCAGCGCCACGCGTCCGCCCAGATCCGCGAGTTCGGTGCGCGCGGCGAAGTTCTCTGCGGCGCAGGCCGGACACAACTGGTCGTAGAAGGGATGGATCTGCGAGTAGGCCTGCTTGCAGACGTAGCAGTCGCGGCCGGCCCCGGAAACGCGCGGCGGCGGCTCACCCTCGTCCGCTTCGAGATCGCGCGGATCGAAATCCTTCGGCGGAAACACCGTGGGCGTCGTGACGGCGGCGCGACGGCGCAACGCGCGAATGCCGGTGTCGTGGAGCGCAGCCTCCTCGCGTCGAATCGCCGCGGTCTTGCGCTCGCGCGCTTCGATCCTGGTGCGTTTGCGGATTGCGCGCGGGTCGGGAGTGGTGAACGCGGCGATGGCACGATGGAAACGGGCCCGATCGGCGACCGACAAGTCGTCCAGCAGACGCCAGTCCGCGGCCACCCGCTCCAGCAGTCCGGTCAATTCCCGCAGCGCATCGCCTGCGAGCGAAGACTTGGTCGGCATCTCGATCAGGACTCCGCCAACCGCGGCAGCTCGTCGCCGGTGACGCGGAATACGGTCCAGGCATCCATCGGCGCCGCACCGAGCTTTTTGTAGAAGCCGATCGCCGGCTCGTTCCAATTGAGCACCGCCCATTCGAGGCGGCCGCAACCGCGTTCGATCGCGAGCGCCGCGAGATGAGCCAGGAGGCGCTTGCCGAATCCGCGTCCCCGCCATTCGGGCGCGACGTAGAGATCCTCCAGGTAAATACCGGGCTGGCCGAGAAACGTCGAGTAGTTGCCGAAGAACAATGCGAAGCCCGCCACCGTATCACCGGCGTAGCCAATCACCACCTCGGCGGCCGGCCGCGGGCCGAACAGCGATTGCCGCAGCTTCTCCTCGGTCGCAGTCACGTCGGCCGACATCCGCTCGTACTCGGCCAGCGCTCTGATCAGCTGCAGGATCACCGGCACGTCGTGCTCGGTGGCGCGTTCGATCCGAAATTCCGTGTCGCTCGCGCTCATCGAATCCGTTTCCCTTCCGCGGAATGGGCGATCAACCTGTTCAGCCGACGCGTCCGGGTCTCGTCCTGCTTTGCGCTGGTTACCCAATACGTGAGCAGCTTCCGGTAACCCGCCGGTTGCGCGCAGAAGAATGTCCACGCCTTCGCATCGGCCCGGAACGCTGTTTCGAGCGACCGATCGAACGCTGCGTGCGCGCGTTCGTACGAGTATCGGCCGGTCTTGCGTTGATCGCGCTTCGCGAACACCTCGTGCCCTGGCGCGGCCACACGCCTCTCGGCCGCCAGCTGTCCGAACCGTCTGGTGTTGACCACGCTCCACGTGCTGCTGGGCGTTCGCGGCGTGAAGCGGTGCATGTAGCGCTGGTCGTCTATTTTCTTCTTCAGGCCGTCGATCCAGCCGAAGCACAGCGCCTCGTCCACGGCATCGAGATAGGCGAGGCCGGGCTTGCCGGAGCTCTTCCGGAAAAACCCGACCCAAAGCTCGTCAACGGCGTCATGCCGCTTCCCGAGCCAGGCGCGAAACTCCGTCGGCGACTTGAAGAACCGCGCCACCGGCTGCTTCATAACGCCTTGCGCAGCAGCGCAATCTGGCCGCCGTGATACGTGCCATGTTCGACGATACCGTGGAGGAGCGTGTCGACTGAATAGGGCAAATCAGGCACTTTCGCGTCGAGATGATCGTCGGTCAACTCGCGCGCGTCGGCGGCGAGCATCCGGTAACTCTCGCGCATGCCCTCTACGGCCAGGTGCCAGGCTTCCGGACCGTCCGCCGTGACCGGCGGCCAGTCCTGCTCGGGCGTCGGGTCGCCGAGCGCCTCGCCGCGAAGCCGATCGCGGGCAATGTCCGACCATGATGTGATGTGCAGCACCAGTTCCCAGATGCTGTGCGCCGCCGGAATGGGCCTGCTTGCGGCGTGTTTGTGGTTCACGCCGTCGAGCACTTCAGAAAGGGCGGGCCCGTGCCACATCGGACCGGTCACTGTCCACTCGATATGCCTGGCTAACCTCGTCGCTCGACTCATAAACCATTTGTCCCCGGCAGACGTCTACTCATTCACATTATGCCCAACCTGAAGTTCGCGCTTCGCACCCTCTTCAAGACTCCATTCGTCACGATTGTCGCGATCGTGTCGCTGGCGCTGGGCATCGGCGCAAACGCCGCGATCTTCTCGATGTTCAACCAGCTGCTGCTGCGGCCGCTGCCAGTAGCCGGGCCGGAGCGCCTGGTGAACCTGCGCGTGCCCGGTCCCAAACCGGGGTCACAGTCGTGCGGCACCGCGGGCGATTGCGACGATGTGTTCAGCTACCCGATGTTCAAGGACCTGTCGCAGGCCCAGTCGTCCTTGACCGGAATCGCCGGACACGTCAGCTTCGGCGCAAATCTCAGCGTCCACGGCCAGACCCAGAGCGCGGAAGGCCTGCTGGTCTCGGGCAGCTATTTTCCCGTACTCGGCGTGCAAGCGGCCGCGGGCCGGCTGTTGACGCCAGACGACGACCGCACGCCTGGCGAGTCGCATGTGGTGGTCGTCAGCTACGCGTACTGGCAGAACCGGCTCGCATCCGATCCGGCCGCAATCGGCCAACCGCTCACCGTCAACGGTCAGGTCATGACCATCGTCGGCGTCGCTCCGCGCGGGTTCAATGGGACGACGCTGGGCATCAAGCCGGCGGTGTTCGCGCCGATCACGATGCGCGGCTTTTCCGATCCCTTCAAGGACTTCGACAATCGCCGCAGCTATTGGATCTACTCATTCGCCCGTCTGAAACCAGGCGTGTCGATCGAGCAGGCTCGCGCCGCTCTCGCCGCTCCGTACCGCGCCATCGTCAACGACGTCGAGGCACCTCTGCAAAAGGGAATGAGCGAGCAGACAATGACGCGGTTCAGGAACAAGCCGATCATCCTCGAGCCGGGCAGCCGCGGCCAGAGCCGCGTGTCCGGCCAGGCGAAGGCGCCGCTGACGCTCTTGCTCGGCGTCACTGCGTTCGTGCTCCTGATTGCCTGCGCCAATATCGCCAACCTGCTGCTTGCGCGCGGCGCTTCCCGATCGGCGGAGATGGCGGTACGGCTGTCGATCGGTGCGGGCCGTTGGCAACTAATTCGTCAACTGCTCGGCGAGTCGTGCCTGCTTGCGCTGTTCGGCGGGGTCGGCGGTTTGGTGGTCGCGCAGTGGACGCTGAACCTGATGTCCTCGCTGCTGCCGCCAGAGGCGCTCGACACGTTCACCCTCGCGGTCGATCCGGTGGTGATGCTGTTCGCGGCGGCGCTGGCGATCGGCACCGGTCTCCTGTTCGGACTGTTTCCGGCGCTGCACAGCACACGGCCGGACTTGATCTCGTCGCTGAAGGGCCAGAGCGGTCAACCGTCCGGCGCGCGCGCGGCGGCGCGGTTCCGCACGTTGCTCGCGACCTTCCAAATCGCAATGTCGATGGCATTGCTGGTGTCGGCGGGACTCTTCACCAAAAGCCTGGTCAACGTCAGCCGCGTCGACCTCGGGTTGAAGCCGGACAACATCATCATGTTCGGCTTGTCGCCGGTCTTGAACGGCTATACGCCGGAACGAACGCGGCAATTCTTCGAACGTGTAGAGAACGAGCTCGCGGCGCTGCCGGGCGTGTCCGGAGTCACCAGTTCGACGGTGACGCTGCTCAGCGGCAGCAACTGGGGCAACAACGTCAAGGTCGAGGGCTTCGAGGCCGGCCCCGACACCGACGCGAACTCGTCGTTCAACGAAGTCGGTCCCGGCTACTTCTCCACGCTCGGCATCCCGATCATCAGCGGCCGTGAGTTTACGCGCGCCGACGCCATCGGTGCGCCCAGGGTGGCGATCGTCAACGAAGCGTTCGCGAAGAAATTCAATCTGGGACGCAACCCGATCGGCAAGCACATGAACAACAAGGGCGCCGAGACCGCGCTGACGATCGAGATTGTCGGGTTCATCCGGAACGCGAAGTACAGCGAGGTCAAGCAGCAGATCCCGCCGGTCTTCTTCATGCCGTATCGCCAGGACGAACGGCTCGGCGACCTCACCTTCTACGTCAGGACCGCCGCCGATCCCGAACCGTTCATGACCAACATTCCGAAGGTGATTGCCGGGCTCGACGCCAACCTGCCGGTCGAACGGCTGCGGACGCTGCCGAAGCAGATTCAGGAGAACGTGTTCCTCGATCGGTTCATCAGCGTCTTGTCGGCGGCGTTTGCCTGTCTGGCGACGCTGCTTGCGGCGATCGGACTGTACGGCGTGCTGGCCTACACGGTGACGCAGCGGACGCGTGAGATCGGCTTGCGTATGGCGCTGGGCGCGGCGCCGTCGCGGGTGCGGGCGATGGTGATGCGCCAGGTCGGGCTGATGATCGCCGGCGGCGGCGCGATCGGACTGATTGCCGCAGCCGGCCTCGGCAGGCTCGCGCAGTCGTTGCTGT
Source organism: Vicinamibacterales bacterium (assembly GCA_036497895.1). GTDB lineage: Bacteria > Acidobacteriota > Vicinamibacteria > Vicinamibacterales > CAVVIG01 > CAVQFC01. Next base: position 27,606 of record DASXIR010000263.1, read on the forward strand.
TCGAGCTGACCGGATCCGACCCGCTCGTGCTGACCGGGGCCGCGATTGCCCTGACGCTGGTCGCTCTCGCGGCCGGATTCATTCCGGCGTATCGAGCATCTCAGGTCGAGCCGATGCGCGCGTTGCGTTACGAGTAGCGAGTGCTTGCTACTTTTTCATGTACTTCCAGTTGCGCGACTTTCCCTCGCACATCTCAAACATGACGTCGCATCCGATGACCGTCAACCCAGTACGCCCAGACCACGATCAGCCACATCGCCTGCGCCGACCAAGCGACGGCCGTTGCGCTTGGCGGCGGCGGGCCAAAGACGCTGGCCAGATAAACCACGACGAAAAACAGCACCAGCGACCACAATCCGAACGATCCAACGCGGTCGCGCGGCCGGGTTGCTCGGGCGTACAACGCGACGCCGGCTGCAAAGATCGCAAACTCCGCCGTCAGCGTCCCCACCGTCGAATTCCATAACCCGAGGCCAAGCCGATCGGCGCCGTGAAAGGTCAAGGGCATGTCGGGACGGTGAGTGATGTAGTCCAGCAGCCAGTGACTGAGCACAAGCATCGCCAGCAGTGCGGCGACTGGCGGCCGAACGCGCCCGAGCACCACATACGCGACTCCGAACATGGTTCCCCAGAGGGCGAGGCCGAGCAGGCTGTGTGAATAGGGATAGCTGATGAAATTCAGGGGCGTCACGACCGTCGCCCCCGGCTGCACGTCAACACGCTCGATACCCAGCAGTACCAGGGTCGGCCACAGCAGGTCGGCGAACTGCGCAGCAACGAAGAAGGTCCCGAGCGAAACGGCCGGCGCGGCTTTCTTGGCGCCAAACCCGAGGCCGAAGTGTCCAAGGAACATCAGCGCTCCAGTTGCAAGACCCTGCCGGTAAGGTTGTCCGACCCGATCGAAAGGTAAAGCTCGCGGTCAGTCACCGACACACTGAAATCGACGCGCCGTTCCAGTCGCGCTACGAGCGCATCGATCAAGGGTCGATCGATAGCGTAAAGCTCGAGCTCGTCGGCGCGGTGAATTTTCTCGCCTGCCAGCTGCTTGAGATATTGCGTCGGTTCCTTGTGCGTGTAGACGGCGACTCGCCTCGCCGCCTTCGAGGCGCGGTGGAGCCGGGCGGCGTCGGGCGTGCCGATGTCGATCCAGCTGACGATGGCGCCGGTGAGATCGCGGATGGCGATGGTGGGCTCGTCCGGATCCGAAACGCCGCGAGAGAATTCGATCCCTTCAACGTACTCGAGGAGGTACGCGAGCAGCCTGGTGACGAGATACTCTTCCGATTCGGACGGATGCCTCGCGACCCGGAGCGCAAGCGACTCGTAAACCTGACGATCGGCATCGGCAAGCTCGACGTCGAAGTTGTAAATGGTGGCGGTCAGCGACATTCGTTATCAGTCAGCAATCTAAGCTATCAGCTATCAGCCATCAGCCATCAGCCATCAGCCATCAGCCATCAGCCATCAGCCATTAGCCATTAGCCATTAGCCATTAGACGGCCGTACGGCAGCGAAGCGCAGGCGTGTGTAGTCTGCCCACCAGCCTCGTTCAGCATCGTGGAGCTTCGGCGCCACGGCATCACGTACCTCTTCGGCCAGCGCTCGCCGCTCGGCCTTCGGAATCGTGCCGAGCAACGGGTGGGCGAATGTTTCCAGCCAGTCAGCGATGTCACCGGGAAGCGGCGTCGGCCTGTCGAACAACGTGATCATCTCGATCGCGAAGCCATGTCGCTCCAGCATGTGGCGATAGCGGTCCGCGGTCGGAAAAAACCAGGGGTCGGCCGCAGCACCATCGACGCCGCGACGCGCCAACGCGTCGTACAGCGCGAGACGAACGGTTTCAACGCACCCGGCGCCGCCGAATTCAGCGACAAATCGACCTCCAGGCTTCAGGGCGCGAAACACCGAATCGAGCACTCCGTCGGCGTCGCGAATCCAGTGCAAAACGGCGTTGCTGAATACGGCGTCGAATTCGGCGACGAACGGCAGCGACGCGCCGTCATGGACCCGCGCGTCGAGGCCGCGGGCGAGGGCTCCGGCGACCTGTTCCGGACTGCCGTCGATGGCGACGACCTGACATCCCGCGGCGACGAGCGTCTCGGTCAGCGCGCCATCGCCACAGCCGAGATCCAGGATTCGTTCGCCCGGCCGCGGCGCCAGCAGTTCGACGACGCCGGCGCCGAGGTTCGAGACGAAACGCGCCTGACGTTCGTAGCTGATCGGATCCCACTGCTGCGTCGTCATGCCTATGGTTTCTTCGGCGCCGCGAATGGTCCAACTTCCGGCCTGCCCTGGGTGTTGGCCAGCGTACCGAGTTCTGCGGCGGCACCGCGCGCAATCGCCGCCGTCTCGCTTCCGGCCTGGAAACAGGTGAAGTCCGGTCGATCCCTCCACGCGAACGGACCGCACAGCCTCACGCCCGCCTTGATCGCCGCGTCGTGAACGATGTTGATGGCGCGTTCGTAGTCGGGTGTCCCCTGCCGGTAGCCTGAGAAGTTGCCGAGGTCGCCGCTGGCGGCGAACACCGCACTGACGCCTGGCACCTTAGCAATCTCGTCGGCGTCCTTCAGGCCGTCGAGCGTTTCAATCATCTCGATGAGCACGACGTTGTCGTTGATCGTGTTGCGATAGCCGCCAGGAACGCTGCCCCACATGTTCGGGTCGAACGCCTGGCCGCCGCCGTTGCTGCGCCGGCCGAGCGGCGGGAAATACGTCCAGTCGCGCGCGTCCTTCGCTTCGGCCAGCGAGTCGATCGTCGGGACGACGACCACCAGCGCGCCGGCATCGAGCGCATGCTGAATTTCGCGCTCGTCGGTGTAGGCGACCCGCACCCCTGGCACCGCTTTGGCGTTGGGGCACGCACGCCACATCCGCGCGACCGCCTGCCAGTCGCGCGAGTCGTGCTGCATCTCGGTCCAGATGAAGTCGTAACCGGCGTTGGCCATCGCACAATAGGTTTCAGGATCGGTGCCGCTGAAGACCGTGCCGCCGGTTACCTTCCCGCCTTGCATCAGCTTCAGCTTCACCGGATTCCAGATTTTGGAACCGGGCGGTGGATTGAACGCCGTGCCGTATTTCCACGTCGCCGCATTGAACGGACCCTGATTCACGGCGCCCGCCGGGGCGGTTTGACGCGCTCCACTGTCCTTTCCCGCCGGAGCAGCCAATGGGAATGACGTGGCTCCCGGCTGGGCGTTGTTGGCGTACGGATCGGCGTTCGGCGCCGGCGGCTGCTGCCCTGGAGCGGCCGGCGTTTGAGCCGAAAACGTGGCGATGGCGACCAGGACGCACACAACGATGGCGAGGGCTAGATGCTTCACGACAGTCCTCCTCAAACGAAGAACGTGGAACAAGACCGACGAACGGAGACCGCGAACGCTACTACGATCTCGGCGTCGTCGCCAGATAGCTGCGGCGCGAACGAGCCGTCAGGCTCGGCGAGGTGAGATGCAACGTAATCTCGTGCAGCTTGCCATCGAGCTTGAGCGGTGTGAATCCGAGCGCGTATTGATGGTGAAGCTCGTCGGCAACTCGCGTGAACGTGGTCGCGAGATCGTCGGTCGAGGTCAGCTCGAAGTATCCGCCGCCAGTGGCCGCGGCGATCTTCGGAAGACCCTCGTCCGGCCGATCGGGCTGGCCGCCGCCACTCCCGGAGCCGCCGCCGTAGCCTCGTCCGCCGCCGTGCCCGCCGCCGCGGCCATAGCCACCGCCGCCACCGTGATGTCCGCCGCCGTAACCGCCGTAACCGCCGCGCGGCGCCCCGCCGTAGCCGCCACCGCCGCTGAAGCCGATCGCGTAGACCATCACGTCCTCTTCCTCGGCCCGCTTCATCACGCTCTTCAGACTGCTGTTGTTGTTGCTGGCATTCATCGGCGCGTCGCGGCCGTCAGTGAATACCAGCACGACGCGGCGTCCCTGCTGATGCAGCAGGTCGGTGATGCCGACGTTGATCGCATTCCACAGCGGCGTGGGTCCCTCGAACTGAAGCTCGGTCCGCAAAATCTTCAGGAGCTCATCGTGGTCAGCGGTGAAGTCGCGCGGATCGACCTGAATCCGATCCGAGAAGCTGCCGATGCGCGCCTTGTCGGCAGGCAACATCCCCTGCACGAACTGTTCGGCAGCCTGCTCCACCAGCTCGAAGTTCGATCGCATGCTGGTGCTGCGATCGAGCAGGATGACAACCGTGATCGGCTGAATGTCGTTGGCGAAGAGCGTCAACTCCTGCCGCTTGCCGTTGTCGT
>DASXIR010000264.1:0-51688 GCA_036497895.1 Vicinamibacterales bacterium
ACATACATTATCGGACTCATCGGAAATGGGCAAATAAACCCGCCTGTTGATGGATTGCGGAGATGTTTACGGGGCCTCGCCCAAAGGTTGGTGCTACGCGCGCCACTGCCGGGCTTCGAACGTTTGATCCGGGACCGTCACTGCAATCGGCCGGCTCCCTGGATACCGTTCGAGCTCCGCGCCGGCCTGGTCGACTTCGACGACGAACGCCGCGGCTTGACCGGGAGCCAGAGATAAATCGGTCAGCGGTAGCGACAGCTCGAGCACGGTTCCCGCAGCCACCGCAGCGCCACCCGGCCCTCGGTCGGTCCAACCGGGCGGCGTGTTCGCCTGGACCCGATATCGTCCCTCCGCCCGCCCGTTATTCATGGTCACCGCGAACTGAACCCCGTCCGGCGCCACGAACGTGAGACGCACTTCGCAGCCGCGACTCAGCAGGTCGCGGACGGGCTGATTTCCGTCAATCCTGACAAACAGATGACGGCGACCGAAACCGAAGCGGATCGCGGCTATCGCCGCCGTGGACGCGTCGCTCCTGTGCATCGCCCCTGCGAGTTCGCGAACCTCGAACAGGCCGGCCCCCAGCCACTCGAAGTAGCTGGTTACTTCGCCGTCGAGCACCGGCGAAAGCAAGCCGGTCGGTTGGGTCTCGGCGGCGGCCAGACCACCAGTCGTGATGTTGCTCACGTAGAGCTCGCCGGGCACCGGGAGCTGAAGGTGCCGGTAGGCATTCCTGAGGTGCCGGCGGAACAGGTCGTCAAATGCCTCGTCGTGAGCCGAGGAATGGTCGTCGCCGTACCACCAGAACCAGTCGCTGCCTTCGGCGATCAGAATCTCCTCTCGGGCTTCGGCCGCCGATTCGGCGTCCGGGTTCGCGGCGTCGAGAGCGGCCCGCGCGTCCCCAAGCTGGCTCCACGCCGTCTGGTCATCGGCGTGGCCAATCCATATGTAGAAGTTGGCGTCGATCCACGACCCGGGGAAGATGCCCGGTAGCCCGGGACCCTCTGGACGGCACGCCTGCGCCATGGTCACGGTTTGAAGTTCCGGGTGGCCAGACAGGCGGCGGTACAACGCGCGAAGGAACGGCCGGCCGCCACCGGCGAAGTGCTCCCAGGCATTCTCGCCGTCCAGAATGATCGGGATCACGGCCTCTCCCCCGCCGGTCCTGGTCCGATAACGCCCCCCCGCCTCGACCATCCTCGCCACGAAGTCGTCCGCCGCCGCCTCCGGATCCCAACCGGCGTAAGTGAAGCCGATCAGATCCGAGAGCACGTGATCGCGAAACAGGCACGACACCTCGGCCTCGCCGATCCGGATCCGGTACGGCGTGTAGAGGCGCTCAGGCTGCTCGACGTGGCCGCGGCCGTCTCTGGTGAAATCGACGCCCAGGCTGCGGGCAAGAATCATTTCGTCGGTCGCCATCCAAGCGAACCCGGCCTCGGCCACCAGTGGGACCATCGCGTCGGACACCGATCCCTCGGACGGCCACAGACCAGCCGGACGCTGACCGAAGAGGCGTTCGTGGCACGCGGCCGCGCGGGACAGTTGCTCGGCGGCGTCTTCCGGCCGCTGGAATCGCCGCCGTGGCAGCTTCGTATCCGGATGGGTCCGCTTGTAAATCTCGGTATCGCACAACAGCGGCAGGATCGGGTGATAGAAGGGTGACGCCGAAATCTCGATCTGGCCTCGAGCCGCCGCGTCCCGATACTCGGGAATGACCTTGTTGAGCAGCTCCAGCTCGACCTCCCTCAGCACGGCCTTGTCGCCTTCGGAAAACCCGCGGCCCTTGGCGAGCAGCGCCACGACCCGCGGATCGCCCTCGAGATACAAGGGATCTACCCACGCGAGCTTGTGCCACACCTGCAGGTCGCGCAAATCGTCCTGGCTGAAGCGCCCGGCGGCAGCGGCCCGCTCACCCGGCGTCGTGAACCCGTCGCCGCGGCGCTCGCGCAGCTCCGCATATCGGGGATAGGCGTCGATCATCCGCTGCCGCTGCGCGTGAAAAAAGTTCTCGAGCACGAAGTCGACGTCGCCGGGATCGAGTTCGTCGGCCGGCTTCAGGCTCAATGCGAGTGTCCGATCGCGGGCGCGATTCTCGGCAAAGGCCTCGACCTGCACCAGCATCGACGGCACCAGGTTGAAGGTCATCCGGACGTTCGGAAACTCGCGCAGCATGGCGACCATGCCGTAATAGTCCTTGAGCGCGTGCAGTCTGACCCACGGCAGGATGTGCTCGTGGGTAGCCAGGTCCTCGTAAAACGGCTGATGCATGTGCCACAACAGGGCAACTCGGGTCATACGTTGTAGTCTAGTGCGAGGTGAAGACACTCGACCGCTACGTCATTCGTGAGCTGATCCCGCCGTGCCTCATGGCGCTGGTCGGACTGACCTTCGTGCTCATGATGCCGCCGATCATGCAGAACGCCGCGGCGCTCATTGCCGCCGGCGTGCGCTGGAGCGTGGTCGCCCGCCTGCTGTACACGCTCACCCCGCAGGCCCTGGCGCTGACCATTCCGATGGCGCTGCTTTACGGCATCCTGTTCGGGTTGGGCCGCCTGTCCGCGGACCGTGAATTCGTTGCCTTGCAGGCCTGCGGCGTCAGCGTTTTCCGGGTCGCCCGGCCAATCGCTCTGATGGCGGTCGTCGCCTGCCTGGCGACCGGCTATGAAATGATTTACGCGCTACCGGACGCGAACCAGACCTTCCGGCAAATCACCTTCGAGGTCATCGCTTCCGGCGCGGAAAGCGACATCAAACCGCGCGTATTTTTTCAGAACTTCCCCAACCGGGTCATTTACGTCCGCGACATCCTGCCCGAGACCGGCTGGCACGACGTGTTCCTGGCGGACGACACGCAGACGGATCAGACCACTGTCTACGTGGCGAAAGCCGGACGCCTTGTCATCGATCGGAACACCAAGACCGTGCAGCTGGTGCTCGAGCAGGTCACCCGGCACGTGACGTTTCCCAATAAGCCCGAGGCGTACGACGTCGGCTATTCGGAAAGTCTCGCACTGAACATGAATTGGGAAACGGTGTTCCCACGCACCCAAATCATCAAAGGAGACAACGAGAAGACGGTTGCCGAGTTGCGCGAGACCGCCGCCGAGAACCGGGCCAAGAACCTCCCGGACTCGATGCAGATTTACACGATCCAGCAGAAGTTCTCGCTGCCGGCGGCCTGCTTCGTCCTCGCGCTGATTGGCGTGGCGCTCGGAGCGACCAGCCGAAAAGACGGCAAGCTCGCGAGCTTCGCGCTCGGAACCGGGGTGGTGTTCGCCTACTACGTCCTGCTCTATACCTCGCGCGCAGCGGCGAGGGCGGGGGCGTTGCCGGCCGGGCTCGCGCCGTGGGTCGTGAACATCGTGCTCGGTCTGGCCGGCGTCGGGCTGGTACTGTGGCGCGCCGGCTCATCCGATCAACCGATTCGCATCAATTTGTCGGCACTGTGGCCGTTCCGTAAGACGACCTCGGTCGCAGACACCGCCGCCGTGGGCGCCGCCCTGGCGTCACGCGGCGTCGTGATCGTCCTGAGAGTGCCAAATGTCGACTGGCCCGGCCCGAGCCTGCTGGACCGATACGTCTCGCGTCAGTACCTGTCGGTCTTCGGTCTCGCATTCGTCGCGCTGGTCGGCATCTTCTACATCTCGACCTTCATCGACCTCGCCGACAAGCTGTTCGGCGGAGTGGCGACCGCGGGAATGATGCTGCGTTATTTCTATTTCGAAACGCCGCAGTACATCTATTTCATCATTCCGCTGGCCGCGTTGCTGGCGACGCTCGTGACCGTCGGCCTGCTCACGAAAAACAGCGAGCTGATCGTGATGCGGGCGTGCGGTATCAGCCTGTATCGCTCTACCCTGCCGCTCCTGCTCTTCGGCATGGTGTGCAGCGGGGTGTTATTCGAAATGCAGGAGCACATCCTGGCCGAGTCGAACCGCGAGGCGGCGCGCCTGAACGCGATCATCCGCGGCTTCCCTGTGCCTCAGTTCGGCGTGTTGAACCGCCAGTGGATTCTCGGCAAGAGTGGCGACATCTACCGCTACCAGTTTTTCGATCCCCGGTCGGACACTTTCACCGGCCTGTCTTTGTTTCAGCTGGACCAGCAGGCGTGGAAGCTTCGCAGCGTGACCCGGGCGCAGCGCGTCAACCTGGTGCGGCAGACTGCGCCCGACGGTCAGACCACGGTCAGCTGGCGCGCGAATCAGGGCTGGAGGCGCGAATTCTCGACCGTCACGCGCCGCAAGGTCGCCAGCGACGTCGTCACCTATACGCCATTCACGGATCGCACGCTGATGCTCGAGCCGCCCAGTTACTTCAAAACAGAAATTCCCGAAACCGATCGGATGACCTACGGGGAACTCAAGCAGTACATCGTGCAGCTTCAGAGCAGCGGCTACCACGTCGTGCCCTACGTCGTGGATCTGCACAAGAAGATCGCGTTCCCATTCGTGACGCTGATCATGACGCTGCTGGCGGTGCCATTCGCTGCGTCGCTTCGACGCAGTGGCGCGCTGTTTGGCATCGGCGTCGGGCTGATTCTCGCGATCGTCTACTGGACGGCGTTGAGCATCTTCACCGCGCTTGGCGCCGGAGGATGGTTGTCGCCGATGCTGTCGGCGTGGGCGCCGAATATTCTTTTCGGCTCCGCCGCCGTCTACATGCTTTTGACCGTCAGGACCTGACCGGCTCAGTGCTGCAGTTCGGCCCGCGTGATCCAGAGCTGACCGGTATCGGCGGCCTTGGCGTTGGTCCGATCGACCACGAACAGGATGTTGCGGATGTGGTCGAGCGGCGGCGCCACCGTCCGCGTCGGGCCGACCGGCGTCACATCGTCGAAGTTTACCGACCGTACCTGGGTTGAGCGATCGACAAACACCGACCGCTGCCAGCGATCCTCGGGGCCAGGTCCGATTCCGCCGCGCAACTGCACCGATACGCGCATCGGGTGATCCGAGCGAACCGTGAACGACAGCCGATTGTAGGGTGCGACGCCGCCAGGTGTGTCCACGACCAGCACCACGGTTTGACGAGTGCCGGGAGTGTCGGCCAGGTGGTAGGCCCACTCCAATTCCTTGGCACCAACGTTCGACGTGACGTCCACTGACGCCTGTGAGTCCGAGTCGTGCTCAACCGCCCATCCCTGCGGCGATGCGCCATCAAAGATCGGGCGACTGACGGGGTTACTTGCCGCCTGCGTCGGTTCCCCTTCGGTCGATCGATCGCCTCTGACGTAGATCGGATTACTGCGGAGCCAGGTCACCGGCGTCGGCCGTCCACTGGAAAGAATTTCGACCCAGAACACCGCCGGCGCGCCGGTCGCGTGGACCGTCCAGTCTTCGGCACCACGCTGCGCGGCGAGCGTGCGGATGCCCTCATGGATGACCGTCGTGAAGTCTGGTGGTGCGTTGGTTCGAACGTGGAGCGCGAGCGAACCCGCTGCACTGATCTCGTCACCTTCGTGCACGGTGCCGTGTTCGTTGGTCGCGCTGAACTCGAATGCAGCCGGTGACGCGAGCCCGTCAATCACGGTGTGCAGATGTCCCGCCCGAATCGCGCGCATGATGAGCCGGCCATCAGTGACGGCATCGCCGGACAGCGGCGCTTCGGGTCGCACGCGGATCGAGAGCAACTCGAAAGACGACTCGTAACCTGGCAGCGGCAGCACGTAACGGCCCTGCGCCAGTTCAGCGCCGCTGCGAAGCGCCAGCCTCGCGTGGGCATCGGCTCCGGCCATGATGACCACACGCCGACGCTCGGCGAGCGCCTCCCACTGCACGAGGACGCCGGTGGGCTGGATCATGCCGGCCATGCTCTCGACCGGGCGAAAGGCATACCCGAGCAGTCCATTCAGCAGCCGCAGCTTCGCCGACCAGCCAGGTTGTGCCGCGAGAACCCGCCAGCTCGTGTCGGGATTGAGCAGTTCGACGCCGTCAAACCGCGTCGTCCAGTCGCGCCATTGTAATTGCGGCTTGGGCGAGTCCGGGTGCGCCACGATGCCGAACCCGCCAAGCCGCCGGACGTCCTCGACGACGTCGCGGGCCTCGCCCGCCAGCGGGTACGGCGACGCGGGCATGTCGAGCGCGAGGTAGTGACCACCGTTGGTGCTGATCTCTACGCCCTCGAGGCACAGCACGCCCGAGCGATAGATCGGCGGCGCCGGTGTTCGAGTGGCGTCACCGTGATCAGTGAGCACCACGAACTTCAGTCCGGCGCGAGCCGCAGCGGCAGCAATTTCGTCGGGGCCGCTCAGTCCATCTGAGCGGTTGGTGTGGATGTGAACGACGCCAGGCACGGTGCCGGCATCGAAGATCGGCAGCGCCTCTCGGTGCGGCGGGATGATGAAGGCGATCCAAACAGCAACGGCGGCCACGAGGGCCGCCGTCACCAGGAGAATCCTCTTCACAGACTCGCGGCTACAGTCCCGCCGCCGATTTGATCGCGGCGGCCTTGTCGGTCCGCTCCCAGAAGAACTCGGGCTCGGTGCGACCGAAGTGACCGAACGCCGCGGTCTTCTTGTAGATCGGCCGGCGCAGCTCGAGCTCTTCCATGATGCCGCGCGGCGTGAGCTTGAAGTGCGAGCGAACGATCTCGGTGATCTTCTCTTCGGGAATCCGGCCGGTGCCTTCGGTGTGCACCATCACCGACACAGGGTCAGCGACGCCGATTGCGTACGCGAGTTGCACGAGCGCGCGCTCGGCGACCCCCGATGCGACCACGTTCTTGGCGATGTAGCGCGCCATGTAAGCGGCCGAGCGATCGACCTTCGTCGGATCCTTGCCCGAGAACGCGCCGCCGCCGTGTGGCGCTGCGCCGCCGTAGGTGTCGACGATGATCTTGCGCCCGGTGACGCCGGCATCGCCGTGCGGCCCGCCGACGACGAAACGGCCGGTCGGGTTGACGTAGACCTTGGTGTTCTTGTCCATCAGTTCCGCAGGGATCACCTTGTTGATGATCTTCTCGATGATGTCTTCCTTCATCGTTTCCTGGGTGACGAGCGGACTGTGCTGGCTGGAGACGACCACTGCATCGACCCGAACCGGGCGATTGCCGTCGTATTCGACCGTGACCTGGGACTTGCCGTCCGGCCGGAGGTAATCGAGCGTGCCGTCGCGCCGCAAGCACGATAGCCCCTTGACCAGTTTGTGCGCCAGCATGATCGGCAGCGGCATCTGCTCTTCGGTTTCGGTGCACGCAAAACCGAACATCATGCCTTGATCACCAGCGCCGCCGGTGTCGACGCCCATCGCGATGTCCGGTGACTGGCTGTGAATCGAGGACAGAACGGCGCAGGTCTCACCGTCAAAGCCGTACTTGCCTCGGTTGTAACCGATCTCGTTGATGGTCGCGCGCACGACCTCCTGGAAATCGACATAGGCGCTGGTGGTGATTTCACCGGCGACGACCGCCAGTCCGGTGGTGACCAGCGTTTCGCAGGCGACGCGGCTGACCGGGTCCTGCGTCAGAATGGCGTCGAGGATGGAATCGGAAATCTGGTCGGCGATCTTGTCCGGATGCCCTTCGGTGACCGATTCAGAGGTGAAGAGATGCCGTCCTTTACGGCTCATGCGAGCTCCTTCGAAGTGTTAAAAATGAGGCTGACAAACACGCTAGTTTAGCAGAATCAGGCCCGTGGGTGAAAGCGATCGTAAATCGTCCGCAGCCGCGCCTCGAGGACGTGGGTATAGATTTGCGTGGTCGAGAGGTCGGCGTGCCCGAGCATCAACTGGATCGCGCGCAGATCGGCGCCGCGTTCGAGCAGATGGGTCGCGAACGAGTGACGGATCACGTGCGGGCTCAACGATCGCGGCAGATCGGCCTCCAGCCCGTACCGCTTCAGCACCTTCCAGAAGCCGATCCGGCTCAACGCGCCGCCGCGCGCGTTCAGAAAGAGCCGTGGTGACGACGCACCCTTGAGCAGCTGCGGGCGCCCTTTCGATCGGTAGCGCTCGATCCACTCGCTCGCCTGCTCGCCGATCGGCACCAGCCGTTCCTTGCTGCCCTTCCCCACGCAGGTCAAGTAGTGCTCGGAAAGATGCAGATCCGACTGACGGACCCCGACCAGTTCGCTGACGCGGAGACCAGTGGCGTACAGCAGTTCAATCATGGCTCGATCCCGAAGTCCGAGCGGCGATGCCACGTCCGGCCGGGCGATCAGCCGATCGACCTCATCGACCGACAGAAACTTGGGCAGCGACGGCCACGCGCGAGGCGGCCGCAGGTCGTCCGCGGGGTTGCTGGTCAGGCGGCGGTCGAGGACGAGAAACCGATAGAAGCCGCGCACCGAGGCGACCATGCGCGCCACCGAGCGTGGCGACAGTCCGGCCGTCATCTGTTCGCGAACGAACGCTTCGAGCGCGGCTCGATCGAGCGACTCGGCGGTACGCTCGACACCAGCGGCAAATGCGAGCAACGCCCGCAGATCGCGTCCATAGCTCTCGAGCGTCAGGTCGGCCAGCCGACGCTCGACCCGCAGATGGTCCAGGTACGCATCGACGGACTCGCTCACGGCTGGCTGACTCCTGACGTCGACTCCCGGCTCCCCACTCCCGACTATGATAGTATTCGCGCCTTCGTTCCGAGGTCCTGAACGCATGCCTGTCCGTTCGAAATGGCAGTCGCTGCCGACCGAGCAGATCAATCCTGCCACTCTCGCCATCGACAAGCTCTCGCCCGCCGACATCGTCGAAGGCATGCTCAACGAGGATCGCAAGATGCTGGCGGCGGTGCAGCGCGAAAAAGAGCGCATCGCGGTCGGGGTCGAGATCATCACGCAGGCGCTCCGCAAGGGCGGACGCATCATCTTCCTCGGCGCCGGCACCAGTGGCCGCCTCGGCGTCCTCGAGTCGGCGGAAATGCCGCCGACCTTCGGCACCAGCCCCGATCTTGTCCAGGCGATCATGGCCGGAGGCAAGGGCGCGATTCTGAAAGCGCGCGAAGGCGTCGAGGACAACTACGAAGAAGGGGCGCGGTCGGTGAATCGCCTTCGACCGACGACCAAGGATGTGGTGATCGGCGTCTCGGCGTCCGGGATGACCCAGTTCGTTCGTGGTGGACTGACGCGCGCCCGCCGCGCCGGCTCGAAAATCGTGTTCGTCACCTGCGATCCGCGCACCGAGCTGCAGACCTTCGTCGACCTGACGATTGCCCCCGCCGTTGGACCTGAAGTGATTGCGGGATCGACGCGGCTCAAGGCCGGGACCGCGACGAAGATGGTTCTCAACATGCTGACCACTGCGTCGATGATCCGGATCGGGAAAACCTACGGCAACCTGATGGTCGACGTGCAGATGGGATCGGAAAAGCTGCGGGACCGGGCCCGACGCATCATCATCATCGTCACCGGCCTCGAATACGACGAGGCGGACAAGTTGTTGCGGCGTGCGCACTGGAACGTCAAGGCCGCGATCGTGATGCAGAAGGGCGGCCTGACCCATCCCCAGGCGATCGCGCGGCTGCGCAAAGCCCACGACTTCGTGAGAGACGCGATCGGCGAGGACGTCGAAGCGCGCCTGAAAGCACTATTGAGAGTGGGCTGAATCGAGCCGCTCCGCGGCGCGCCGATCGAGCCAGACCTCAACGCGCGGATGCAGCTGAAGAAACGACCCCGGTAGCCGCGGCGTCACCGGCCCCTCCAGCGCGCGCTGAACACAACGCGCTTTGGCCGCTCCGGTCGCCACCAGTACGATCCGTCTCCCGCCAAGAATCGTCGCCATCCCCATCGACAGCGCTTCCCGTGGAACATCCGCCAGTCTGTGGTTGAAGAGCGCGGCGTTGGCGCGGCGCGTCTGCGGTGTCAGAGCCGTCCGGTGCGAGCGGGCGATGAGCGACAACCCCGGTTCGTTGAAGCCGATGTGGCCATTCGCGCCGAGGCCAAGAATCTGAACGTCGATGCCACCGACCCGCGAAATCGCGCGCTCGTATCGCGCGCACTCCCGCACCAGGTCCGGTGCGGCGCCATTCAGGAAATTGATGCGGCGCGGCGACAGGTTGATGCCCGCGAACAGGTGACGATCCATGAACGCTCGGTAACCGCGCGGGTCGCGCGCCGGCAGATCGATGAACTCGTCGAGATTAAAGGTCGCTGCACGACTGAAATCGGCGCGGCCGGCCTGATAAAGCCGGACCAGCTCTCGATACAACGGAATCGGCGTGCGCCCAGTCGGCAGTCCCAGCACCAGCGACGGGTTCACCTCGAGGGCACACGACAGTTCACGCGCCAGCCGTCGGGCCAGCGAGTCAACGGACCGAAACACACGTAGGCGCACGATCTCTCCACCGATTTGCGTCAATCGTCGGCCGTCAGGTGCTTGTAGACCGGCACCTTCGCGACGCCTCTGGCTTCGGCGATCGCGAGCCACACCGCACCGACCGCGGGTTCTTCTTCCAGGACTCGCACCCGGCTTCGCGGTGCGACCTCGACCAGGCGCGGTGGCAGTTCCGCCGCCAGCCACGGCACCACCCGGAACGCGCCACCCGCCAGGCAGAACGTGAATTCGTCGCCGCGCATCGCGAGCCGGGCGGCCACCGACTGCGCGGCCAGAACCAGTTCGTCCGCCGCGCGTTCGAGGATACGAGTCGCCACCGCATCGCCCTGCTCGCCCATCCGCTGGACGAGAGGACCCAGCGCCGCGACTGCTGCGCGGGGCAACTCCCGATCGTAGACCATCCGGGGAAGCCGCGGCACCTCGGCGACGTTGAAATGCGCGAGCATCTCCGCGGTCAATCCGGTCGCGGGCCCGCGGCCGTCGGCAGCCCGCATCACCGCAGCGAGCGCTTCGCGGCCGATCCAATAGCCGCTGCCCTCGTCGCCAATCATGTGCCCCCAGCCGCCGGCGCGCGCGGCCTCGCCGGCGGCATTCCGGCCGTACGCAATCGATCCGGTGCCCGCGATCACGACGATGCCCGGCGCGTCGCCAACCCCGGCAACCAGCGCGATCAACGCGTCGTTTACGACCAGCACGCGAGACTTGTAGCCGATGCGCCGCATGATCGCCCGTACCACTCGCGCCTCGTCTTCGCGATCGACGCCGGCAATGCCGAGACAGATCGCATCCGGCACAATCGGCCGGCCATCAACCGTGCGATCGCCGATCGCCGACTCCATCACCTCGTGCAGCACTTTCTCGACGGCGAGTTCGCCGGCTGCATGGAGGTTGGCGCCCGGCCCGCGTCCTTCCGCAATGGTGGTGCCGTGTTCATCGGCGAGCAGACACACGGTCTTGGTGCCGCCGGCGTCGATCCCCAAAACGCGCATGTTCTATGTTACGCTCGCCGCCTTCATGCGCAGTGCATCCCTGTGCAACGCGGCCGACGCCGCGATGCTCGCGTTGTACCTGATGTTCCGCGACTGACTGGTCATGGGATTCTCGGTTGTCGACTACGCGGTCCTTGCGGTCTACCTGGCCGGGATTACCGCCTTCGGCAGCCGATTCCGTGCCGCCAACCGGACGGTCAAGGACTATTTCCTCGGAAGCCGCAACACCTCCTGGGTGGTGGTCAGCCTGTCGATCGTCGCCACCGAAACCAGCACGCTGACCCTCATCGGCGCACCGGCGATCGCTTATGCGGCCTTTCCACGCCCCGAGCAGGGCGGCAATTTCATGTACCTTCAGGTGGTCGCGGGGTACATTGCTGCCCGCTTCGTGATCGCCGGGCTGTTCATTCCCGCCTACTTTCAAGGCGAGATGCTCACGGCATACGAACTTCTCAACCGACGGTTCGGCTCGCGCGCGAAACATTTCGCGGCGTCCCTGTTCCTCGTGATGCGCGCCCTTGCCGAAGGCGTCCGGGTCTTCGCCGCGTCTCTTGTGTTGTCGGCGGTGCTCGGCGCCAGTGCGCCGGGACTCCCCCATCTGTGGCTATGGTCCATCATCATCGTCGGTCTGTTGACGCTGGTGTACACGTTCGAAGGCGGCATCGCGGCCGTCATCTGGACTGACCTGGTGCAGTTGGTGATTTATGTCGCCGGATCGCTGCTCGCGGTCTACATGCTCGTGCACCTGGTGCCGGGCGGGTGGTCGGCGATTGCAGACGATGCGCGCGAATCGGGAAAGCTCGCGTTCGTGTCGTGGTCGTGGGATCTAACCGTGCCGTACACGTTCTGGGCCGGGCTCATCGGTGGGTGCTTCCTGACGATGGCGTCACATGGAACGGATCAGTTGCTGGTGCAGCGCCTGCTGACCTGCCGGAATCAACGCGAGGCCCAAAAGGCACTGATTCTGTCGGGGTTCGTCGTGTTCGCGCAGTTCGCGTTGTTTCTGACCATCGGGGTGATGTTGCATGCCTACTACAGGACCCACACGCTGCCGGCACTGTCGAGCAACGACGAGATCTTCCCTGCTTTCATCGTCCGTAGCCTGCCGCACGGCGTCGCCGGACTCGTCATTGCGGCGATCTTCGCCGCGGCGATGTCAAATTTGAGCGGCTCGTTGAATTCGCTGGCCTCAACGACCGTTCTCGATTTCTATCAGCCGCTGGCCGGCCCGCAGACGGACGACCGGCGTTTGTTGCAGTTGTCTCGCTGGCTGACGGCGGCCTGGGGAGTGATCCTGATCGCCATCGCTGTGCTGGCGCGAGGCTGGGGTTCGGTGTTCACCGTTGGTCTGACGATTGCGTCGATTGTTTATGGCCCGATGCTTGGCGCATTTCTGCTCGGCGTCCTGACGCGCAGCGCCACGGAGAATGGCGCGATCGCCGGCATCGGTGTGTCACTCATCGCGATGGTCGGCGTTCGAATTTTCACGCCCTTGGCCTGGACTTGGTACGTGGTGGCTGGTGCCACGATGTGTGTGACGGTTGGATTGATGGTGAGCCGTGTCAGTCGATGACGCGCGTCGCGTCATCGAACGCGCCGCCGCTGCCCGCGTTTTTCCGGCCGCCGCTGTCGAGGTCGGCAGCAGCAGCGACGTATTGTGGACCGAGGCCTTTGGAACCCTGACGTTCGACGCCGCCGCGTCCATGACCTCCATCGACACGCCGTTCGATCTGGCGTCGCTCACGAAGGTCATCTCGACGACAAGCACCCTCATGGAGTTGACTCGGACAGGCGCGTTGGACCTAGACGAGCGTGTTTCGGCCTGCTTCGCCGAATGGCGGGGTCGTGACCGCGATCACGTCACGATTCGCCATCTCCTCGAGCACGCGTCTGGTCTGCCGGCCCGGCTGATCGACGCACCGCCGATTGGACGTCGCGAATTCGAGCACGAGATCTGCGTCATGCCGCTCGAATACGCTCCGGCGTCGGCATCGGTCTACAGCGATCTCGGATTCATCCTGCTCGGGTTCCTGGCGTGCGACCGTGGCTCCGCTCCGCTGACGGAACTGTTCCTGCGAATCGCCGGGACCAACTTGACGTTCGGCCTGGCCGCGGGAAATCGCAAACGAGCGGCGCCCACCAGACCGATGGACGATGACGGTCGTCGCGGCCGGCTGCTGCAGGGCGAGGTGCACGACAACTACGCCGCGGCGCTCGGCGGCGTCGCCGGGCACGCCGGCCTGTTCGGATCAGCGCCGGCGGTCGGGCTCTTCGCACGCACGGTCCTGCGAGCGGCGCGGGGCGGCACAGACCAGCCCGCGCCGTTCGTTCCAGCCCTGGTCAAAGCGTTCACCGCACGCGGCTCAGTGACCGCAAGTTCGCGAGCGCTCGGCTGGGACACGATGCTGCCCACGTCGTCGTGCGGCCAGCGGATGACCCAAGCCGCTTTTGGCCACGTCGGTTTCACCGGCACCTCGCTCTGGATCGACCCGCTGCGCGACCGGTACTTCGTCCTGCTGACGAATCGCGCGTGCGGCGGCGGAACGCTCGACGAGATCCGAGCCGTCCGGCGCGACTTTCACGACGCGCTGGGTGATCTGTGACCGCGCGCCGACCTGCCTGACCATGACCCTCAGCATCATCGACTGGATCGTCATCGCCGGGTACTTCGGTCTCAATCTCGGGATTGGTCTGTACTACGCGCGGGTGGGGCGCGGCAGCACGACGGAGTTTTTCCTCTCCGGCCGGAACGTGCCCTGGTGGCTCGCCGGCACATCGATGGTCGCCACGACATTTGCTGCCGACACGCCGCTGGTCGTCACCGGCATGGTCGCCCGCTATGGCATTGCCGGCAACTGGTTGTGGTGGAATATGGCCGCGAGCGGCATGCTCACGGTGTTCGTCTACGCGCGGCTCTGGCGTCGGGCCGGCGTCATGACCGATGTCGAGCTTGCGGAACTCCGTTACTCGGGCCGCCCCGCCGCCTTCCTGCGTGGTTTTCGCGCCATCTATCTCGGTATCCCGATCAACTGTATCGTCATCGGCTGGGTCAACCTGGCGATGATGAAGATCCTGCAGGTGACGCTCGGCCTCAACCCGACCGGCGCGCTGTGGGCGCTGCTGGCGATGCTGCTCTTCACCGCGTTTTATACGACGCTCGCTGGACTCTGGGGCGTGCTCGTCACCGACCTGGTTCAGTTCGTACTGAAGATGGGGATGGTGGTCGCGCTCGCGTATTTCGCTGTCCGCTCGGTCGGCGGTCTGGGCGCGTTAAAGGAACAGATCAACGCACTCGACGCGACTGCCGGGAGCGGATCGCGGCTGACATTTTTTCCGTCCACCGATTCCGCGTGGATGCCGGCGATCACACTGTTCGTGTATCTCGGCGTCAGCTGGTGGGCCAGCTGGTATCCCGGCGCCGAGCCTGGTGGTGGCGGCTACGTGGCGCAGCGGATATTCTCGGCTCGCACGGAGCGCGACGGCCTGTTCGCCACGCTGTGGTTCAACATCGCGCACTACGCGATTCGCCCATGGCCGTGGATTCTGACGGCCCTCGCGTCACTGGTGCTGTACCCCAATCTTGTGGATAAGGAATCGGGATACGTCCGAACGCTCATGGACCCGCACGTTTTCCCGCCGGCGCTGCGCGGCATCATGCTGGCGGCATTTGCCGCCGCGTACATGTCCACTATCGGCACCCAACTCAATTGGGGCGCATCCTATGTGGTCAACGATTTCTACCGGCGCTTCATTCGCCGGCGCGGCGCCGAGCGCGAGTACGTCGTCGTTTCGCAGGCGGTGACGCTCGGCCTCATGGTGCTTTCCATCTACGTGACACTTCATCTGGCGTCGATCGAGCAGGCGTGGAAGCTGCTGATCGTCACCGGCGCAGGCACTGGCAGCGTACTGCTGCTGCGGTGGTTCTGGTGGCGCATCAACGCGTGGTCCGAGGTGTCGGCGATGGCAGTCGCTGCGGCGGTGTCGCTGTACCTTCAGCTGGTTTTGAACTGGGATTCTGATCGGCCGCGCGACTTCGCCTACATCGTGCTCATCACCGTCGGCGCGACGACAATCGCATGGCTGGCGGTGACCTGGCTGACTCCGCCGGAGCCAGCGCCGACACTCGAATCGTTCTATCGACGCGTCAGGCCCCGAGGCCGCGGCTGGACTTCGGTCGCCGCTGCGACGGGTGTTCCACCAGGCCCAGGATCGCTGGCTCAGGAACTCTTGAATGCCCTGCTTGGCTGCGTGCTGGTGTACAGCGCGCTGTTCGGCGTCGGCGAGATCCTGCTCCGCAGCGCCGCGGTCGGTGCGGTGCTGCTCGCGGTGTCAGCCGCGGCAGCGGTCGCGATAGCACGCAACCTCAGTGCCGAATCTGGGTGATAAGTATCAACCTTTGCTCGATCCACGGAGGCGCGGCGAGCGGCGAACTCAGAAGGGCCGACCGTGAACCGGCTCGCCCCAGGCAGGACTCGGCCAGCGGCCGCGCCGCGGCGTCCTAAGCTCAGTGACCGCGGCCAGGTGGTGGAAACAGCGGCTGGATCGGCATCGGGCCGGGGCCGAAGCCGCGTCCACCCGGACCATTTGGCGATCCGGGCGCGCCGGGGCCTCGTCCACCGGGGCCGTTGGGACCGCGTCCCCGGCCGCCGACGCCACCCACGCCGCCGGGCCCGTTTGGTCCCGGTTGACCAGACCCGCGGCCGCCTGGTCCGGCCGCGCCGCCGGCGCCGGGTGCCTGGGTGGTGGCGACGTAAACAAACGCCCACTCGTTGTAGTGGCTGCGTCCGTTGTAAATGCGAATCGAGGCGTCTTTGCTTTTGCTCGTGACACCACTGATCCCGGTAACGGCGCCCGCCGCTCCTGGTGTCCCGATCGACGCCGTGTTCCGCAAGGCCGAACCCACCTGCCCGCTCGCCGCACCGCCGGTCGGCGACGGAGCCGACGCGGGCGAAGTGCCGCGGCCGCCGCTGGCGTTCCCCGCAGCTGGCGTAGCGCCGGGCAGCGCTCCGCCGGCAGGAATCAGGGCGAAATCGTCATTGGTAATCGGATCCTTGAATTTCTTGCGCAGAAAACGCTGCTCGACGAGGACGTCGATGGTCGGCGGATATGCGTTGGCGAACTTGCGCTGGAACAGTCCGATCGCGTGCACGTACTGCAGGCCGCGAAACACCAGCTCGTCTTCTTTTTCGCGCTGCGCCTGATGACGCCACACCGGCATCACGGCGGTCATCATGATCGCCATCACGCTCATCGCCACGAGCAGCGCGGCCATCGCATAGCCGTGTTCGGGATTCCGAGTGCGATTCGACCGGCTGGCTTGACCCGCTAACTTCATGGGAACTAAGATGGTTATCGCATTCATGCTACCACGCTTCCGCGGGACTGTCCCGGCTGCCGTCTTCCTCACGGTGTCATCGCTCCTGGCTATCACTTGTGAGCGGGTGCCGTTGCTCGCGCCGAGCGGATCGACCATTACGCTCACCTCGTCGAACACGGCTGTGCCGGTCAACGGCACCACCCAGCTGATTGCACAGGTGATCGAAGCGTCAGGCACGGCGCCGCACAGCGGCACCACCGTCACCTTTACGACGAGCCTCGGAACGATTCAGCCGTCGCAAGCTGAAACCGATTCTTCCGGCCGCGCCACCACTACTTTCAGCGCGGGAAACTCGAACGGCACGGCTGTCATCACCGCGATTTCCGGCGGCGCAGGTGGCGGCGCGACCACCGGCACCGGCTCGACGACGACAGCGACGTCCAACAACGTCGTCAGGATCGCGGTTGGCAGTGCCGCGGTCGGACGCGTTTCCATCAATGCGAACCCGGCGTTGCTGGGGTCGATCGGTGGCACCTCTTTCATATCGGCGTCCGTGTACGACGTGAATGGCAATCCGCTTCCGAGTGCGCCGGTCTCCTTCACGACGACGGCGGGCTCGCTTGCTTCGACGACTGTCCTGACCGACACAAACGGCATGGCGAATACCACACTGCAGACAGTTGTGACGGCGACGGTCACCGCCACCGTCGGCAGCAGCGCGCCGGCAGCCGGAACCGGAACCACTCCGACCGCGACCGGGCAAACGTCTGGCAGCGTCATCATCAATGTGTCCGGCGCTCCGACCCTGGCTATTACCGCGCCGACTTCTGCCAGCGCGGGAACGCCGTCGACATTTACTTTTGCCGTCACTGTTCCGACCGGTGTGGTCGTTCGAGACTTGACGGTAGGCTGGGGCGATTCAAGTCCGCTGCAGGATCTCGGCGCAATCGGAAGCAGCGCTACCGTTCAGCACGCGTACGCGAACCCAGGGACCTATCAGATCACGGGCACCTTGATTGATACCGCTGGTGACAGATTCAGCGTCAATACGAGTGTCGTCGTCATCACAACGCCGAACCCGACTGTCAACATCACGCTGCCGACAGTACCGGCGATCGTCGCCTATCCCTATACGGCCAGCATCACCGTCCAAGTGACGCCTCCGTCCGGGATTGGAATTGCCGACGTCACCGTGAACTTCGGCAACGGGCTCACATCGGATCTCGGCGGGCTGACGGGATCTGCGTTGGTCAGCACCCAGTACCCGGGCCCGGGAACCTATCGCATCGCGGTTACCGTTCAGGACACGCTGGGCAGGTTCACTACGGGAACCGCCACGCTGGTTCTCCCCTGATCGTCACCAGAAGGCATAACGGCTGGCTCGAGACTATCGAGCCGGCCGCCCTCGCAGCTTCCTGTCGCAGCGAGTCAATCGTCAGGCGCCGTTGGCGCCGCCCGCAAACGCGGCGTTCAGACTCGCACTTCGACAAAGGCTGGGCTCATCCCGACTTTGTTTTTGTCTGCGAACAACTGGAGCGCGGCTTGGGCTGGCACCTGGACCTGGGAGATCAGGCGCTCATGGATGATCGTGGTAGCGCCAGGGAATTCCGAGCGCGGGACAGCAACTGCATCCGTTACGAGACGGTCGGACCTGCGGAGGGCTCCGGACTACAGTACCAAGGACGGTCGCAGAGCTGAGAATTTAAGGACTTTAGGATTTGAGGACTCTAGGATTTAAGACTGAGGACGGACCAGGGACGAAGAACGGACCAGGAACCAAGAACGAAGCACCAAGGCCCAGCTCTGCGGAGCCTCCCTAGTCCCAGTCGGCGTATTTTTCACCGTTCATCGCGGTGCCATCTGATCCGCTCTTGACGTCATAGACGCCCGCCTCCGCCGTGGGATTGTTCGGATCGGGCTCGGCCGGAATGGTCTGCCAGCTGGTCGTGCTCTTCGTGAACGGGTCCTCGGGAATCTTCCGCATGTAGCCGTCGCTCACCAGCGCATCGAGCGTTCCCGGATACTGCCCCTTGTCGGCGTAGTACTGGTCGATCGCATCGCGTATGCCGAAGAGATCCTCACGGAGCACGGCCTCACGCGCGTGTATCAGGCTGCCGCGATACTGCGCCATCCCGATGGCCGCCAGGACGACCAGAATCGCAATGACGATGGTCAGTTCGATGAGGGTAAAGCCGGCGTCCGCGGTTCTCCGCTCGATCCTTCCTTCACCCGATCGCCCAATCATCAATGCTCTTTACCAGTCCTTGTATTTGGTGCCGTCGAGCGCCGTGCCGTCGAAGGTCGTGTAGACGTCGAACACGTTCTGCCCGCCCCACTTGGTGGCATCCGGCTTGTCCTGATACGACCGCAGTCCCCATTCTGTGCCATGCGTCATCGGATCAACCGGAATGCGCCGCAGGTATTTCAGTTTGCGGCCGGTCGCGTCGTTCGCAGCGCTTACGCCATCGACCAGCGTCTGCAGGTCTGGCGGATAGTTCTCGCTGCCGACCTTGATGTCGAGCGACCCAATCTGACCGAGATCCGCTGCGTCCTTGAACTTGTCAATCGCGGTCCGCATCTCGCGCAGTGTGCGCCGCAACTCGGCCTCGCGCGTGCGCGTCGCCGTGACCTTCGCCAGCGGCATGATCGCGGAGGCCAGAATCATGATGATCGTCGCAACCACCAGGATCTCGATGAACGTATAACCACGACTGCCGCTGATGGTCGGACGCCCGGTGGCAGCGACTAACATTGCGGACAACGTCCCAGAGCCCCGCCGTCGCACTATTGCACCGTGATCGTCACCGGGGTGAACCTCAACCCCATGGCGGTCCCGCCCGGACCGGTTGCGGTTCCGCTGAGCGTCAACGTCGCCGGCCCCGGAGCGATCGCCGAGAACTGAATCGCCGCAAGCAGTCCCGTGCCCGATGCCCCGGTGGCGTCAGCGCCACGCGCCAGCGTAATGTCGATACGGTTGCCGTTGACCTGCTGCGTGAACGCCACGTTCACACCGCCGGCGCGCATGAAGCTGCCCTCCTGCACGTTGTTCACGCGCAGTTTCGCTGGATCGAAGATCAGCGTCAGCGTAATCGTCGAAATCCGAGCCGCGTCGGTGATCGACAGCGGCACGGTATACGGTCCGCCTCCCACGCGAATCGGCGCCGACGGCGGCGAAATCACGACCTGAGCCGATCCGATTCCCTGTGACGAGGTCGGTACGGCGTTCGGATCGCCGGCCGGCGGCCGAGCCGCGCTGGGTGGGCCGGCTGCAGGCTGAGCGGCTGGTGCTGGCGGCGGAGTGACTGGCGTCCCGGGATCCGGAACCGCCGGCACGACGACGGGTGGCGCCTGCGGCAAGGTCACCACGGCGGTCGAGCTGTTCGGCTGCACCAGTACCGTCCCAGGGACGGGTGACGAGCCGGGTGGTGCAACGACGTTCGGATTTGCCGCGGGCTGCGGCTGGGCCTCGGGCCCGGTCGCGATGACTCCTGGCGGCGTCGGCGTCAAGAACGACGGGTTGGTGCCGAGAGCCGCAGCCCCCGCCGGCGCCGCCGCGGGCGCATCCGCCACAGGCGGCGCAGCGATGAGAGGCGGCGCGCCACCCACGCCCAGATTCTGTTGCGATCCGATATAGATCGGCTTCAGATCGTCTTCGGTGATCTCGTGGTTGCGCACGACGTGCGGCGTAAGCAGCATCACCACGTCGATCTGGTCGTTCTGGCCGGTGTTGTGGGAAAACAATTGCGACAGGAACGGCACGTGAATCGCGCCAGGGAATCCCGTGACGCCGGTCTGATCGGTCTCTTGAAACAACCCGGCCAGCAGGTTCGATTCGCCGTCGCGCAGCCGCAGCCTCGTCGTCACCGTGCGCTGTCCGAATGACGGGATGTTGACGCCGCCGATGATGACGTCGCTGCCGCGCGAACTGCTGTCAACCGTGACATCGAGCCTGATTTCACCCTCGAGCGTCACCGTCGGTGTCATATCGATGTTCACGCCGACGTCCTTGTACTGATACGAACTGAGCGGGTTGACCCCCGCACCGCCAGTCGCGATCGGCGTGTAGCTGGTCGAGATGATCGGAATCTGCTGACCGAGTTTCAACGTCAGCTTGGCGCCTTCTGCGCCGCGCAACTGAGGTTTCGCGATGATCTTGGTATGCGTGTCTGACTCGAGAAAGTGCACAATCGCCGCCGGCACTGCCAGGTAGAAGTCGGATGTGCTGACGCCGCGCGAGATGGTATTGAGGTTGAATGTCGGCGGCGACTTGACCGTCGACGGCGCAGTGCCGGTCGCGCCAGTCGTGCCGGTCGTCGTGCCGTTGGGCGACACTTCAGGCGAGAGGATCGCGCCGAGCGAGTAGTCGGTCAGCTCGAGACCGTAATTCTTGCTGCGCGAACGATCGACCTCGAGGATCTCGACGTCGACGACAATCTCCGCGCGAGGCTTGTCATTCTGCTCGATGACTTTCTCGAGAATCTGGACCACCGAACTGGTTCCGCGAATCGTGATCGTGTTCGCGGTCTTGTTGCCGGCAATGGCCGGCTGCACGGCGATGCCCGGCAGGCGGATGATGGTGCTCAGGATCTGCATCACGTCGGTGGAGTCGGCGTGGGACAGATAAAAGGTGCGGATTACCTGCTCGTCGTACTGCGCGTGCTTCGGCGTCGTATCCGGGAACACAAAGATCGATCGCTCGCTCAGGATCTTGTACGAGAGCTGATTCATCGTCATGATCTGGTTGAGCGCCTGCTCGAGCGTGACGCCGTCCAGTTGCACGGTGGTCGGACGATCCTGGATGTCCCGATCGAAGGTGAAGTTGATGCCGGTCATGCCGCCGATCGAGGCAAGTGCGTCGCGCAGGCTGGTGTTGTTGATGCGGAGGTTGAGCGGCTCGCGCGACGCCGGATTGAGAATCGGTTCGGCCGATGCGGCTCGCGCCCGTTCGCGCAGCACCTGAATCGCCGGCTTCGGGCGCGCGGCTTCGATTCGATCGTGGATTTCGCGATCCAGCTGGGCGACCTTCGAGGTCGCCACCCGGTTGCTCGGATCGTACTCGCTCGCCTGCTTGTATTCGCCGAGCGCGGCTTCGAGCTGGTCTTTCTGCTCGAATTCGTGTGCCTTGTCGAGATGCGACCGCGATGCTGCCAGCAACGCGCGCTGCAGCGCGATCTGGTAGTTCGCGTTGTCCGGCGACGCTTGCAACGCCTTCCGGTAGGCCGCGACGGCTTCGTCGAGGTTCCCGGCTTTCATCGCGGTTTCGCCCTGATGGAAGGCGGAGCCTGCCGCGCAGCCGCTCGCCAGGAGGGCCAGCGCCAGCATACTCACGAGCCTGTTGAGCCTGTTGGTCATAGCATTCAGTTATCCGCCGGTCAGGCGAATGGTTTGACGGCCGCGGCCGTCGACGTACGCCAAATCGATCGATTCCACACCGATTTTCAGGATCCGGTAGCGGCCATCGATGATATCGCCTTCACGTCCGTAAAAGGGCACGTTCCGCCCGTCGCTCAGAATCGCAATCTTCTGCTTGTGCTCCGACTGTTCCACGACGCCGATGTACTTCAACGTGATCGGCGGCGGTGGTGGCGGTCCCGATGCCACCGTCGGCGCGGGTTCGGTCACGACCGGCGCCACAATCCGCGGCGGCGGTGGGGCCGGGGCTGCCTTCACCTTGAACCGAAAAAGGTCTCGACCGCCATCCTCGGGCCTGACACGCTCGGCCTCGAGTGCGCTCAGATGAACCTCGGTCGCCGATGGTCCACCGTCTACCTGCGCTGCCCTCGGCTGGGCCTGTCTGTTAGACGTCGGAACCGGACCGGCAGACGTGACCGGCCACACCAGGTACGCAAGCGCCGCCAGCGCCACGACCACGACGGCGAGCGCCATCTGGCGCTGCTTAGTTCCCATTGGGCTTCACGACGTAGTAGGTCGACAAGTCGAGCGTCAGTGTAAGTGGTTTGTTCGGATCAGTCTGCGTCAGCAGAACATTGTCGATGATGACGAATTCCGGAGCGCTCTCGAGCGCGAACATGAACTGACGAAAGCTCGCGTAATCGCATTGCATTTTGGTCGTCGCTCTGAGGACGGCGAGCCGCGAGCCCTTCTCCACCGGATCCGCGTCGGTTCGACGGTCCAGAAAGGTCACATTCGATTTGTGCGCCAGCTCGGGCAGCGATGCGAACGTCAACCGGCGTGCCGCAGACAAATCCTCCGGCAGCACTTTGTCGTAGAAGGTCGCCAGTTCCTGTTCGGCCCGCGACTTGCCGCCAACCAGCCCGCGCGCCGCGGCGACTTCGGCTTCTGCGGCTTTCAACGTCCGCGCAGCGGCTTCGGCACGGCCGGCCGCGCCAACCGACTTCACGCCGAGCGGATACACCCACAACGCATAGGCCGCGATGTTGAGCAGGATGCCGACCGCAAGCGGCACGATCAGCGATCGCTTCTCGACCAGGATCCGCCTTGCCAGCGTCATCGGCGTGTCCCTCTGCGCGTGGGCGCCCGCCGCCCGCCTGGCGTATAAACCGATTCCACCGTCGCGTCGATCAGGCCCTGCTCGTTGAGCCGATCCTGACGGGCCAGCATGCCTGTGAACGATCCCGCCTTCTCGAGGTTGTTCATGAACAGGTTGACGTCGTCCTCGCGCTTCGCGACGATGTTCAGGCTGACGATGAAGCCGCGGTCTTTGTCGTAGACCGGCCGCACCGACACCAACCGGACATCGTCTGGCAGCGTGGCTTCGAGCTTGTTGAACAGGTCGGTCCACGAAAACGTGCGGCGATCGATCAGTTCGTTGGCCATCCGCGCCTGATCGGACGCGATATCGACCTGGTGCGGATCGACCGTGGCGCGCAGCCGCGCTGCTTCGCGCCGCAGATCGGCGGCCCGCGCTTCGTCGTGCGAAGCCGCGGTCGCCAATTGCGTGTCGCTTCTCGAGTAGCGAATCACCCGCCCGACATTGAAGGCGGTGGCGGCAATCACGAGGACGCCCACGAGCAGCAGCCACAAGCGGACCAGGCGCTCGTTGTAGAAAGGCCGCGTCGACAGGTTGGATCGAATCATGCGGGCACCTGTTGGCGGTCGCGGAGCAGCAGGCCAACCAGAGGCGCGAGCGTGTCGAGCAGCGCCGGCGCCACCGCGATGCGATCAGTGAGCGCCGCCGCGGTGCGGGTATCGACGGTTTCGACCGGCGCCGTCACACGGGTCTCGAGGCTCCGCCGCAATTCGTCAATGACGCCATCAGATGCCGCGCCCGCAGCCGTCGCACCTGCGACGATCACACGCGAGAAGCCGCCGCCCTTCAGTCGGTCTTCGTAGTACATGGTGGTCTGGTGCACCAGTTCAGCCAGCGTGCCGTCGGTATCGGTCGCACGGCTGCGGAAGAAAATCAGATCCCCTCCACGCAGCAGCGCAATCGAAGCGCAATCGGCGCTGACGTTGACCAGCAGCCAGTCGGCGGCCGGTGCGTTGGAACCGGCCAGCACCGCGTTGATCACGTTGAACGTCGACAGATCGACGATGCCGGCGTGAGTTCCGGCCTCGGTGCAGAGTCCCTCGTATTCCTCGATCACGTCGCGCCTGGCCATCGACACCACGAACTCGTGTCCCTCCGCCGAGTCCGCGCCCCTGACATACGACACCTGCGCATCGTCGATCGGGAAGGGCGCAGCCTTCCGCACCTGCCATCGAATCAACTGGTCCAGATCCTGGGTCCGGGCCGGCACCTGCTCGAACCGCACCACCGACACCCGGGCCACCACGTCCGAGACGATCAGGCCGATACGGCGAGGGCGTCCCAGTCGATCGATGACCGTTTGAAGAGCCGCCAGTACGGCCGCGCGTTCGTGGACGTTGCGCTGGCCGAGTCCCGGCGTCAAGACGCCGATCGGCAGCGGTTCGGTCGCGTGTCCGCTGACGACCGGACGGCCGCCGCGCCATTCGAGGCTGGCGCCCGCGATCCGCGCCGAGGAGATATCGACCGCGACCGCTGGCGCCGCACCGTCAGTGAGCGAGGACCACAGGCTCATTCGACGAAGGTCACCTTGTTGACCTCGCGCAGCGTCGTGACGCCTTCCATGACGCGTTCGACCGCCGACTCCCGCAGGAAGCGCATCCCGTCTTCGCGAGCCGCTTTCTTGATCTCCGACGTCGGCCGCTTTTCCAGAATCAACTCGCGGATGTTATCAGTCAAATCGAGTAGTTCGCAGATTGCCGTCCGTCCCTTGTAGCCGGTCCCGCCGCATTCGATGCAGCCGATGCCTTCGAAGAACACGTGACTGTGTTCGAGAGCCGGATCCATTCCCGATTCCTCGAGCAGTTCGCGCGACACCTTGACCGGGCGCTTGCAGTGCACGCAGATGTTGCGCACCAGCCGCTGCGCCAGGACGCAGTTCAGCGCCGACACGAACTGATACGCCTCGACGCCCATGTTCAGGAAGCGGCCGAGCACGTCGAGCACGTTGTTGGCATGAACGGTCGTGAACACCAGGTGGCCGGTCAGGGCCGAGTTGATGGCGATTTGCGCGGTCTCGTTGTCGCGAATCTCGCCGACCATGATCTTGTCGGGGTCGTGGCGGAGAATCGATCGCAGCCCGCGCGCGAACGTCAGCCCCTTCTTTTCGTTGATCGGAATCTGGGTGATGCCCTTCAGCTGGTACTCGACCGGGTCTTCGATGGTGATGATCTTGTCCTCGACCGACTTGATCTCAGACAGCGCGGCATAGAGCGTCGTGGTCTTGCCGCTGCCGGTCGGACCGGTCACCAGCACCATGCCGTACGGTTCCGCGATGTACTTCCGGAAGCGCTTCAGCTCGGCCTGTGGAAAGCCGAGAATGTCGAGGCGCAGCTCGGTGAACTGCTCGCTGATTGATTCCTTGTCGAGGATTCGGATCACCGCGTCCTCGCCGTGAACGCTCGGCATGATCGAGACGCGGAAGTCGATGGTCTTGCCTGGCATCCGCAGCTTGAAGCGGCCGTCCTGCGGGACGCGTTTCTCTGCGATGTCGAGCTCGGCCATCACCTTGATGCGCGACAGGATCGAGCTGTGAAACTGCTTGGCGATCGGCCGCATCGCCGGCTGCAGCACGCCGTCAATCCGGTACTTGACGTTGACGGCTTCGTCCCCGGTCTCGATGTGAATGTCGCTGGCGCGGCGCTGAATGGCGGTGTAGATCGTGGAATCGACCAGCCGGATCACAGGACTGATGTCGCTGGTCAGCCGCTCGACCGTCAGGCTGTCTTCGCCGTCGTCCTGCTCCTTGAGCAGCTGAAGCTGAAAACTCTCGGTCGCATCCTCGAGCACGCGGGAGGAGCTTTCGCTCTTCTTCAGAATCGACTCGATCGCCGATCGCGACCCCACCGAGACCCGGATCGACGTGGCCAGCAACACACCCAGTTCGTCAATCATCGGCAGGTCGGTCGGATCGGAGACCACGATCTCGAGCACCCTGGCGTCACGACGCAGCGGCACGAACCCGTATCGCAGCATCAGCTCAGCCGGAATCGACCGGAATAAATCCTGATCGATCCGGAAGCGGTCCATGTCGATAAAGTCGATTCGATAGCGTTCCGCCAGCTGGCGCGCACGTTCGATCTCAGCATGCTGCTCGTCGGCGCCGAGCAGCGCCCCGAGTTCGAGCGGCGGCGACGGCAAATCCGTATTTGGCGTTGTGGCCATCAGTTCCCTACCGACCTGCGCAGACGATCAAGCCAGAACCGAGCTGAGCTGGAAGAGCGGCATGTAGAGTGCCAGCAACAAGCCCGCAATCACGAGTCCCATGAATACCAGCAACACCGGCTCCACCAGCGTAATGAACCGGTCCATCGTCGTCGAAATCTCTTCGTCGTAGAAGTCCGCGACCGTGTTCAGCATCTCCTGCAGTGCGCCGGTGGACTCACCAACCTCGGCCATCTTGACCGCGACTTCTGGAAACGCCCGTCGCGCCTCGAGCGCCGCCGCGAACGACTCCCCTTCCCGCACGCGGGCGCTGACGATGTCAAGTTGGCCGGCCATGTATTGATTGCCGACCGAGCGCGCGGCGATGTCGAGCGCGTTGACCAGCGGCAGGCCTCCGCCCAGAAGCGTGGCCAGCGTGCGCGACATCTGCGAGGTCGCGAACTTGCGTGCTACCCCACCCAGCATCGGCAAGACGAGCACCACACGATCGAAGCGCGACTTCTGTCCGGGTTGCTTGACCCACGCAAAAATCGCCACTCCCACTCCGAGCAGGACAGCGACGATCAACGTGAATTGCGAGCGGGCGACCTCGGAAACCTTGACGATAATCCGGGTCACGAGCGGCAACTGGGCGCCGAACGAGCTATAGAAGTCCGAAAACGCCGGCACCACTTTCAACACGATGATCGAGACCAGTCCGATCGCCAGGGTAACGAGAATCGCCGGATAGACGAGCGCCGATACCGTTTTTCGTTTAACCGTGGCGATGATCTTGGTGTACTCGACATAGCGACGCAAGACCGCATCCAAATTACCACTGCGCTCGCCGGCGAGCAGCGACGCGGTGTAAACACGGGGAAACAGATCGCCGTGCGCGCCGAACGCGTCCGATAGCGCGGTGCCCGAACGCACTTTCTCGTGAATGTCGGTGAGCACCTCGCGAAAGGTCGGCGACGTCACCCGGCGCTTGAGCAGATCGAGCGACTGCACCAGCGGCATGCCGGCCTTCAGCAGTGTCGCGAGCTCCTGGTTGAATACCAGGAACTCGCGCGTGCTGACGGTCCGGCGCTGAGGCAGGTGGAACGCCAGCCCCGCGATGGCGTGCTTGGGCTGAAGCGAAAGGACAAACAGCCCCTTCTCTTCGAGTTCGTGCCGCAGACGAGCCTCGTTCTCGGCCGCATACACGCCTTCGACGATCTCGCCGTTGGGCGATGCCAGCCGGCAGCGAAACTCCACGGTGTGGCTAATCCCTCCGCTGAACCAAATCTGACCGTAATTGTATCAAGTTCGGCACGGTCCCCTGACAGGTTAGACCGTGCATCGCCGCGAAAAGCTGGGTGGCTTTTGCGCGTTTTGGCGGACTACCTGGCGAGCTGAAGAATCCGCGACACGTAGAGCTGGGTTTCCGGGTACGGCGGGATGCCGTGGAACCGCTGCACGGCGCCCTCGCCCGCGTTGTAGGCGGCAAGCGCCAACGCCATCGGTAAGCGCTCGAGCAACGCCTTCAGGTGCTTGATGCCGGCTTCGATATTAGCGGCCGGATCGTACGGATCGGTGACCGCATACTTCCGCGCCGTTTCGGGCATGAGCTGCATCAAGCCCATCGCGCCCTTTCGCGATCGCGCGCGTTCCTGATACGCGGATTCCACCTGGATCACGGCGCGTACCAGTTTGGCCGAAACCCCCTGCTCCGCCGAAACTCGGTCGATGATCGCTCCGTAAGGGACGGTGGAATTCGCTTCGATCAGCGCCGTCGCGATCGCAGCGGTCTCCGGCTCGGGATACGGAACCTCGTCCGGCGCGAAGCGATCGACGACCGCAGCGTCGCACACGATCTCACCGCCGCCCCGCATCGTCAGGACGAGAGATTCGCCCTCAGCATGATGCGCTTTGATCGAGAGCGTGCGACCCGACGTGAAGAACACGAGCTCGGCACTGGCCGGCCGGGCAGAAAAGGATAGAGACGCCAAGGTAGCCACCGACACCAAGACAACCGTGCCGAAAGGCATCGTCCGACGGCTCCCCCGTTGCTGACCCTGGTGCATCCTGCTATCTCGGATCGATGAAGGCGTGGAAGACGCGGACGCCGAGTTCGCGCGGGTCTTTGCTGTTGGCGGCCGGGATTGTCGCCGGCACGTAGGTCTTGTCCACCGAGATCTTCAGTTCGGACATGTCCGCCGTCCCCAGCAGCGACGCCTTGAGCGGAATCCGCCTCAGCTCCTCTTTCTTCGGCTGGAGCTCGAACTGATCCACGGTCTCGCCGCCGATCGTCACCGTCACCTGCTGTGGTTCATTGAACGCGCTGCCCGGGTTATCGAGATCAAGATAGAACGTGCAATCCTTCTTCGGGTTCTTGAACGCCAGCGTCGCGTCCTTCTTGGTCCACTGCCACTCGACGTTGGCGTTGTGATCGGCCACTTCCCCCGGATGCCAGCCGTCCTTGAACAGCGTAAAGACGTTTTCCGTCTGAGGCTGCAGCTGGAGCTTCGCGACCTTGTAGGCTCGTTGACCGACGTCCTCGCCGGTAAGCGGCAGGCGCTTCTGATCGACGGTCGAGTGCAAACCGATCTGAACCGACGCTTCGCCGACGTAGGGATAGACCGGAATGAACACGGTTTTCGTGTACTCGATGGTCTCGCCCGGCTTCCACTGGGTCGTCGGCGTCGGCGGGTTGTGATCGAAGGCAAAAATCATCTGCTCATCTGCGTCCACCACGTGCACCATCACGCGGTAGTCCTGCGTGAAGTGCGCGTCGGGCGCGACCACGAACTTGTAGGTGATGACGAGCGGACTCCCAAGTGGTGCTTTATCGTGGTTGAAGGTCACGCTCGGCGTGGCAACGGGCGGCGCCGGTGTGTCTTTCTTCTTGCACGCGGCGAGGCAGCTGGCGCCCAGCAATACGGACAAGCCAAGTGCCGCGAAGCGGTGCGATCTGCTCACATGCATAAGTAACAGTAGGTCTCCGGGCGACGAAACGATGGTGAAACTGCGAGTGCCGCGATGATAGTCCAGTTGTCGCATCCCCCGCAATCTGTTAGAGTTCCGCGAAATAAGCCCCATGTCTTCTGAAGCCCTCGGACTCGTCGAAACCCGTGGCCTGATCGGGTCAGTGGAAGCCGCTGACGCAATGGTCAAGGCCGCCAATGTCACCCTCGTCGGCAAGGAGTACATCGGAGCGGGCTACGTGACCGTCCTGGTGCGCGGCGACGTGGGCGCCGTCAAGGCTGCCACGGACGCCGGCGCCGCTGCTGCCCGGCGGGTCGGCGAGCTGATTTCTGTGCACGTCATCCCCCGGCCGCACGCTGAGGTCGAGAAAATCCTGCCCAAAGGGATCTGACGAGCGTCCATCGTGTCCACTGTGGTTGATTAGCGATGGTCGAGCAGGCGGCACCTCAACAAACCGATCGCGACCTCGCTTCGATTGCGGAGGCGCGCGCCCTGGCGCGTCGGGCCAAACAGGCCTGGCTCGAGCTCGCTGAATTCAGCCAGGAACGGATCGACGGCATCGTCGATGCGATGGCCGCTGCGGCTACGGCACAGGCCGGGGCATTTGCGCAGCTTGCGGTGGACGAAACCGGCTACGGGGTCGTCGAGGACAAGATTCAGAAGAACCTCCTCGCCTCCCAGAAAGTGCATGCCTTCATCCGGCCGATGAAGACCGTCGGAGTCGTGGCGCGGCACGAGGAGCGGCGAGTCGTCGAAATCGCTGAACCGTTCGGCGTGGTGGCGGCCATCGTCCCTTCCACCAATCCGACATCGACCGCGATCTACAAGATTCTGATAGCGCTGAAGGCCCGCTGCACCATCGTGCTCAGCCCGCATCCGGCAGCGGTGAAGTGCATCTCGCGTGTCGCCGAGGTCATGGATGAGGCCGCGCGCCGCGCCGGGGCGCCAGCCGGCGCCGTCAACTGGATGACGACGATCACGCTCGAGGGCACGCAGGAGCTGATGAAGCAGCGCGACGTGGCGGTCATTCTTGCGACCGGAGGGATGGGACTGGTGCGCGCCGCCTACAGCGCCGGCAAGCCGGCGTACGGCGTCGGGCCGGGCAACGCCCCGGCCTTCATCGAACGGACCGCCGACGTCAGGAAAGCCGTCCACGACGTCATCACCGGCAAGACCTTCGACAACGGCGTGCTCTGCTCTTCGGAGAACTCGGTGGTCGTCGACGCGCCGATTGCGGAGGACGTGAAACGCGAATTCCAGGCCCAGGGCGGCTACTTCATGAACGCGGGCGAGATGACCGCGCTGGCGAAACAACTCGTGACGCCGCAGCGTTTGCCCAACCCGGCGCTGGTCGGCAAGTCCGCGGTCTTCATTGCCGGGAAATGCGGCATCACCGTACCAGCCGAAACGCGTGTGCTGCTGGCGCCACTCGAGGGCGTCGGCCGCGACTTTCCCTTGTCGATCGAGAAGCTCTGCCCGGTACTCTCGTACTACGTGGTGTCGGACTGGCGCGAGGGGTGTGAGCGCTGCAAACAGATTCTCAAATACGGCGGCATGGGCCACACCATGTCGATCCACTCCCAGAACGACCAGATCATTCTGGAGTTCGGTCTCCACAAGCCGGCCTTCCGGATCATCGTCAACTCGCCGACCACTCACGGATCGACCGGCATTTCGACCGGCCTCGACCCGGCGATGACACTCGGCTGCGGCGGCTTCGGTGGCAACATCACGTCCGACAACATCACACCGCGGCACCTCTTGAACATCAAACGCCTGGCGTACGAGGTGTCACCAGTCGTGAGTCGTTGGGACAAGGGCCGGTCAGGTTCCGCGTCGCTACCATCAGCGCCGGCGCGGCCGGCGGCGCCATCCGGCATCAGCGCGGAGGTTCTGTCGACTCGAATCGACGCCTTTCTCGGATCGCGCGGCTTCGCCGCAGGTTCGCCTTCTGCTCCAAAAACCCCCGTCTCCCAGTCAACGACCCCGGTTCCTCCAGCCAAAGCCGCTCCCGACCAGACGCCGCTCGACTTCGTCTGTGAAGAAGACGTCCGGGCCGCACTTCAGGCGGGCCGGAAAATTGTCGTGTCGGAGCGTGCAATCGTGACACCTGCGGCACGGGATCTGGGCGAACAACACCGCATTTTCAGCGTCGCGCCCTGGCGCGGTTAGACTGCGTCCAATTGCTGAGCCCGTTGGACTTATTGTTGACCGTTCGTTAGACGTTTGTTACACTGACCGTTCCATGGTGCGGGGGCGCGGCAGCCCTCCCGCGTGACGAACACGGCCTTCGACCTGCCTCGGACTGCCCGAGCATTTCGAAGGGAGCCCCCGCAGTGGGGGCGACTTACGACGCCGCCGGAGCTTCGATAGAACCGGTCGGAATCGCGGAGCGCCCAGAATGTTTCGATCCGAGTGGCGGTGCGGTCTCCTCGTCGCATTGCTCCCGTTGGTCGCCGCTTGCGGAGCCGGATTGCACGCGAAGGCTCCGAAGGCAACTCCGAGCGTCGCCCAGGCCGCCGAACACGCTCCCGTTGCGGCGCCGATTCCTGAGCCGGCTCCCCCACCTACGCCCCCCGCAGAAGACCCGGTTGCCGCGCTGATCGCGACCTCCAACCGCTTTTTCAAGGCGGGCGAAAGCGAACTCGAACAAGGACATGTCGAGGCCGCCAGGCAGGCATTCGACCGCGCGGTCGATGTCTTGCTGGAGTCGCCGTACGGGGCTCGCACAGAGCCCAGTATCCGCGAACATTTCGATCGGTTGATCGATCGCATCAGCACCTACGAGGTCCGCGCGCTGGCGACCGGTGACGGCTTCACCGAGAAAAAGTACGAAGCCGCCTCGATTGACGAGTTGCTCGCCATCTCGACCACCTTCGTCACGCCGCAAGCGCCGGCATCGCTCCGGGAAATGGTCGAGCTCGACTTGCAGACCATTGCCCACGACATCGAGATTCCCGTGAACCAGCGCGTGCTGGCTTACGTGGAACTCTTTCAGGGCAGGCTCCACGACTTCATCGAAGAAGGCATGAAGCGCGGCAGCCGCTACCTGCCGATGATTCAGGACGTCTTCCGCTCCGAAGGGCTGCCGCTCGATCTCGCCTACGTGCCGCTGGTCGAAAGCGCCTTCAAGCCAAATGCCTTGTCGCGAACCAAGGCCAAGGGTGTCTGGCAGTTCATGGCCGGCACCGGTCTCGAAAACGGCCTTCGCCACGACTGGTACATCGACGAGCGCTCCGACCCCGAGAAGGCGACGGTCGCGGCGGCGAAGTATCTGCGGACGCTCAACAAGCTGTTCGGTGGCGATTGGTACCTTGCGTTGGCGTCATACAACGGCGGCCCGGGACGCATGCAGCGTGCGGTCAAGACCGCCGGACTCGACAATTTCTGGGATCTGGCGGCCAAGCCGAAGCTGCTTCCGCGCGAGACGCGCGAGTACGTGCCGATGATTCTGGCGGCGATCGTCATCGCCCGCAATCCGACGCAATACGGCTTCGATTTCGAAACCGAGACCGCCACGGCCTTCGACAAGGTCACACTGCCCCGTCCCGTCGACCTTCGCCGCGTCGCGGAATGGACCGACACCTCGATCGATCAGATCCAGTCGCTCAATCCCGAACTGCGGCGATGGACGACACCGGTCAAGGATACGCAGTACGAGTTGAAGGTACCGGTCGGCACGGCGGATGTGGTGCGCGATCGGATCGCCGGCTCGGTCAACACGGACCTCGCGTCCCTGAAGTTTTACACCGTCAAGCGCGGCGACACGCTGCCTTTGATCGCCAGGAAGCTGAACGTCGCGAAGGCCGACCTGGCGGAAGCGAACTACCTGTCGGCAACTGCACGTGTCAGCGCCGGCCAGAAGCTGATGGTGCCACACGAAGCCACCGCCCTGATGGTGGCGCGAGCCGATCGTCCTGTGCCGGCGACCGAGGCACGCCGCACAGCGGCCGACTCTGGTCAGCTCGCGCAAAGCGCCGCAACCTCGAACCGCACGAGGTTGAGCTACGAAGTGAAGCGTGGCGACACGCTCGCGTCGGTGGCGCGGCTGTTCAAAACCAGTGTTGCGGCGGTTCGGACCTGGAATCCCCGGCTTCCCGGCAGCAAGCTGACCGCCGGCCAGCACCTCACCGTTTACCGACTGACCAACTAGAGGTTCGCCGATGAGGCGCGCGACCGCGCTCATCCTTGTTCTCGTCTCGACGACGATCATCGGCGGCTATCAGCCGCCGCCGCCACCGCCGCCTGATAGCACATCGCTTCAGCCCGGTACCGCCGTGATTCGCGGCCGTGTTCTCGCGGCCACTACCGGGGATCCGCTCCGCAATGCCCGCGTCGCCATTCTCGGAACCGTGAACACAGTGGTTCATCCCGTGCTCACCGACGCTGACGGACGCTTTGTGCTGGCACGAGTGCCAGTCGGGGCGCATCAGATCACGGCAGTCAAGACCGGCTACGCGGAGGCCCGGTTTGGCGCCCGCGGATCCGGCCCCGCGCGTCGCGTCGAGGTGGCGGCCGGCACCATCGTGAATGGCATCGACATTCGCCTCGCGAAGAGCGGAGCGATCTCCGGTCGCGTCGTGGACGATGCCGGCGATCCGCTGCCGAATTCAACGGTATCGGCATCACGCCTCGTCCGCGTTGACGGGCGGCTCGATATCCGGCAGGTCGCGACGGCGCAGACTGACGACCTCGGCGAGTATCGGGTCTTCGGACTGCCGGCCGGCCGATTCGTGATCGGCATCATCAACACCGGCATGGATAGTCTCCAGAACACCCCCGGCTACACCGACATCGTCTGGAGCCGAAGCTTCTACCCGGGCGTCCCGTCGCTCGCACAGGCACAACCGCTCACGATTGTGCCCGGCGCCGACGTGCCGGGCATCGACTTCACATCAAGCCCCACGCGACGGCCGTCCCTTTCCGTCACGGTCGTCGATCCGGACGGCGAACCGACCGATGCGCAGGTGACGTTCGGCAACGAGTCGAGGCTGCAATCGATGCAGGTCAGAATGGGCATTACTCCGACGCGCAATACCACCACCACGCGCCTCGAGCCCGGCACCTGGGTCGTGCTGGCGGTCGGACCCAAAGGTGTCGGCATGACCCGCGTGACCCTCGGCGGCGACGACGAGTCCATCACGATCGTCATGACCAGCGGCGGACGTCTGTCGGGGCGCGTCGTCAGTGATGGTTCACCGCTCCCTGCCAACGCGATCGTCGACATCGAAGCCGCACCATCGGACCCGGGCATGGCCACCGCCGGCATCTTTCTGCGTTCGCGTCGAATGAGCGCGGATGGCACCTTCGTACTGACGAACCTGCTCGGCCCTCGTCAGCTCAGTCTGCGCGCGGCGCCGAAGGGGTGGGTGCTGAAGGACGTCGTCTCGCACGGACGCAGCCTGCTCGACGCACCGTTGGTTTTCAAGGGCAACGAAACCATTGCCGATGCCGAAGTCATCCTCTCCAACCATCAATCAACCCTCACGGGAAACGTGACGACGGCCGACCACGCGCCGGTGGCGGACTACTCCGTGCTGGTGTTTCCGACCGATCCGGCGCGGCTGCAACACGCGGAGCGCTGGGCGCGTTGGGCTAGACCAGGCCTTCGAGGCGATTTCGCGGTTGACGACCTCCTGCCAGGCGACTATCTCGCCGTGGCGGTCACGGACGTAGACGACACGCAGTGGCAGAACGCGGACTATCTGGAACGCTTTCGTTCGCGCGCAACGCCGGTGACGCTCGGCGATCGGGAGACCAGGCACGTCTCCCTCGATCTGGTGTCCGAATCGTGATCTCGTTGCTGTTCAGCCTGCTGCTGTCCGCCGCGCCGCAATCAGGGCAGGCGACGCAACCTGCTCCGCCGGCGCCGGCCACCATCGGCGGGCGTATCGTGCGGAGCGACAACGTCCCTCTTCGACTCGCTCGCGTTCGTCTGACGTCAGCCAGCGGACGCCCGCTTGGCTTTCAGGTCCTCACCGACGACGACGGCCGCTACGAGTTCCCAGACGTCGGTCCCGGCAGCTACTACGTGCTGGCCAGTAAGACTGGCTACCTGACCGTCGCATTTGGCCAGCGACGTCCATCGGATCGCGGCGAACCGATCAACGCCACCGCAGGCGCAACGGTCGAGCACATCGACATCGTGCTGCCCCGCGCGGCGATCGTCGCGGGCGTTGTCACCGACGAGAACGGTGAACCGATGGAGAACACCGCCGTCTCGGTGTGGCAGATTCGTTTCTCAGCCGGTCGCCGCCGGTTGATGGGCGTGGCGGGCGCATCGACCCGCAAGACCGACGATCGCGGCCGCTATCGACTGTTCGGCCTGCAGCCCGGACGCTATCTTGTCGGTGCCGTTGTCGGTCAGCTGCTGCCGGATCAGTCCACGCTCGATGTCCCTGGCTACAGCCGAACCTACTTTCCCGGGACAACAAACCCGACCGAAGCCGAAACCGTTGACGTGCGGCCCGGTCAGGATGTGATGAATATCGATTTCTCCCTGGCGCGCGGTCCGACCGCGCGCGTGAGCGGTATTGCCTTGAGCAGCGACGGCGAGCCGGTGCAGGGCTTGACCCTGATTCCGAGCTATCGATCCGGCGCAGTAGCGACCGATCCGGTCGGCGCGCGCACCCGCGTGGACGGATCATTCGAGTTTGAAAACGTCGCGCCCGGCGAGTACGTCGTGCAGGCGTCGCGGCCGCGCGCGAGCCAGTCCGCCGAGGGCGAGTTCGGCGCCCAGTTCGTGACCGTCAGCGGCACGGACGTGGACGGCGTCATCGTCCAGATGTCCGCGGGGTCCGGGATTTCCGGACGCGTCACGTTCGAGGATGGCGATCCTCCGAAGCCCGGAGGGTTCGAGCTGCAGCCGGCGCCAGTCGATCTCGACCTCACCTCGTCTATCGGCCGGAGCACGGCCAGTGCGGACGCCTATGAGAACTGGACTTTTGCGATGCGCGGCATCAACGGGCCGCGACGACTGCGCGTCACTCGCTCACCAGAAGGCTGGATGCTCAGACGCATTCTGCACGACGGCATCGACATCACCGATGCGGTTGAGAACTTCGGCACCAGCGAACAGTCGATGTCGGACGTCGAAGTCGTGATGACACGAGCGATCACGGCGATTGGCGGGTCGGTCACGGATCGCCGCGGGGCTCCCGCCATCGACGCCACGGTGGTCGCCGTCTCGGCCGATCGTTCGCTGTGGTATCCGGGGTCGCGGTTCGTCGGGCGGGGTGACGTCAGACGCAACGGCACCTTCACGATTCCGTTGCTTGCACCGGGCGACTATTACGTCGCGGTTGTGGACAAGGCTCGGGTCGCCGACGTGAGCAGCGAAATCGAGGACCCGGAGTTTCTCGAATCGCTGCTGGCTGGTTCGACGCGGATTACGCTGACTGACGGCGGCCGGCCGTCGCTGGCGCTGAAAATGCTGGACCGGCCGTGAAACCTACGCCGTGCGCTTGTCCTCGGAAGACTTCGACGTCTTCGATCGCAGCTGCTTGATGCCCTTCTCGATCCGCTCGGCGAGCTCTCGCTCGTGCTGCAACGCCCGCACGGTGTTACGTGCCTCCTGCAGCATGAACTCGAGCTGGGCCACCTTCTCGGCAACATGATCGATCACGGCCTTCTGCTCTCCAAGCGTCTCCAGGTTGACGCGCACATCGTCCAGCACATGGACAATCGCGTTCGCCTTGGTCTCGACTTCGTCGACCACCTTGCGCTTGGCATCGATGGCGACGATGCGGTCGTCGGTTTCACTGATCCGGGACAGCAGCAGGTCGACCTGGGTTTTGAGGGCTGAAACCTCGCCGCGATGCTCGGTGACGTGCATCAGGTCGGCCTTGCTGCGCGCACTGATATCGTGCACGTGCTCGACTTCGGCCTTGACCGCGTTGACCAGCGTCTCACGGACGGCGATCGAGGCAATGCTCTTGTCCAGTTCGGTGACCGTCTGCTTGATCTCGGCCAGCCGCGTTTCGACGGTCGCGAGCTTCTTCTCGCCAAACGCCACCTGCGATCGCCGCGACTCGAGCTGCTTGAACATACTCTCGGCCCGGACCAGCTGATCTTCCGATGCCTGAACCTGACTGAGCGCGTCGCGCTGACGCCCTTGAACGCGATCGAGTTCGCCGACCAGTTCGTCTTTCGCCTTGGTCGATCGCGCCAGTTCCTCGCCGAGGATCTGCATCTGGCGAGTACGATCCGCGACGTCAGCGGCCACCGCTTTACCCGCGGCGACCAGTTCAGCGAAGCGCTTCTCCTGCTCGAGCGTGGCCGCCTGCGTGAACTGCGCACCCTTCAGGCGCTCTTCCGCGGCCGTGATGTCCACCTTCAACTGCTTGACGCCGGCCAGCAGCGGCACGAGGCTTCCCTGCAGCGTCCGAACGGCGTCGAGTTTGTGCTGGGCATCCACCATCTGCGCGGCGAGGCCGTCGCACTGCGCCTTCAGACTCTCGAGCTCCACGCGACGCGTCAACTGACCTTCGAGCTTGTGATCGACATCGGCGCTGAGGGTGTTGAGGCCGTTGAGGCGGCCTTCGAGTTGTTCGACGAATGGCAACCGGGCGCTGACACGGGTAATCTGCGCGTCGAGTTCGGCCACCGATTCGTGCAGCCGGGTCGCCTTCTGGGTACCGTCCTCGACCAGGGTCAGCTTGCCGAGGATCGCGTTCATCCTCGATTCGAGTTCAGGCGCCTGGCCCGCGAACGCCGTCATGCGCTCGCCAAACGCTTCGAGGCCAACGCGATCTGCGCCCAGCGTCTCCGCCAGCTTCGCCGCCTCGGCGTGCGACTTGTAGAAGGCCTGGATGTCGGTGCGCAGAACCTCCAGATCCGTACGGCTCTGGCGGAGCGAGTCCATCTGCCACGACGTCCGCTTCGCCAGGTCGTCAACCTGTCCGAGGCTCTCGTGCAGCGTCTCGAGCGCCAGTTGCTTCTTGGTGAGGTCGTCGGCCTGAACGAACATCGTCTCGAAGCGCTTGGTCAGGCCGTCCACCTTCTGGGTCAGTTCGCTGACGTTCTTGTCCCTGGCCGACAGCGCGGTCATGCGCGACTCGGCGTCACCGACCCCTGACTGCAGTGTCTTCAGTCGCTCGTCGAACGCC
Source organism: Vicinamibacterales bacterium (assembly GCA_036497895.1). GTDB lineage: Bacteria > Acidobacteriota > Vicinamibacteria > Vicinamibacterales > CAVVIG01 > CAVQFC01. The sequence goes on from DASXIR010000264.1 coordinate 38,301, forward strand.
TCGAATTCCTTTTTCTTCAAGGCCAACGCGTCCACCTGACCGCGCACCAGGTCGAGCAGCGACGTGGCGTCCTTCTTCAACTTGCCGGTTTCGCGTTCGATTTCGTGGCGCAGTTTGCCGGCGTTGTCGAGCTGCGCGCCGGTTTCGGCTGCGACCTTCTCCGTCCGTGCCAGCGTTTCGTCGGCTCGGGCGATTTGTTTGATGCCTTCGTTCAACTTGCCGATCTGGACGTCCATCGCCCAGACCATTTCGTTGACCCGGTTGGCCTGCACTACCGCATGCTCGATCGACTGCTGCTGGCTCTCGAGGGCTTTGGCCTTGTGCGAGACGTGCTCGGCAAGTGCGTTCAGCGACGTCAACCGCTCTTCGGTGCTCTGGCTCAGTTCGTGAAGCCGCGCCAGCGGGCCCAGCTTGTTCTCGACCTCTTTCACCGTGGTCATGGCCGCGGTCGTATCCTCGCGCGCTTCGCGCGAGCTCTCGCGGACCTTCGCGAAATCCTGGGCGAGCGCAGTGGCGAGCGCGCGTACCTGATCGAGTTCACCCTTGAGCGTCGCCGACTGCCCGATCGACTGCTTCACGTCGGTATCGGCCTTCTGCAGTTGCGTCCGGAGTTCTTCGAGCGTGGCGCGCTCCTTCCTCAGCGTCTCGAGCGTCGCCTGGGTGCCAAGCGCCTGCGACGACAGGTGCTGTACCGCCTCACGATGCTTCTGCAGTTCACCGTCTGGGCCGATGGCCTTCTGGGTGGTCTGTTCGGCCTGGCGAGCCGCGTCCTTGAGCGCCTCAATGCGTTTGTCGACCTCAGCCAGTTCCTTGGTGCGATCGTCGAGCGTGGTCAGGCGCCTGGTGATCTCGTCGAGTTGCGCGGTGACACTCGAAGCCTTCTCGGACACCTGCTCGAGCGACTTGCCGAGCGGCGAGAGCTTGGCGCTCTTGGCGGTCAAGGCCGTCATCATCGCGCTGATGGCGCTTCTCTCTTCGCGAGAGGTAGCGATCAGCTGCTCGAGATCTTCGGTCTGCTTCTGCGCCGTTTTACCCTTGGCGCCGGTGATGTTCTTGAAGGCATCCAACATGTCAGTACCACTCCACGTCAGAGAGGAAGAAACGCTCGGGAATATAGTCCAGTCAGGGTATCGGCGCTGACAGGAATTTCGATAACCCCACCATCCTCGCGTTCGGCGATTTGTTCCGATGAATTTCTGCCAGTGCCTGCCAGGGCCAGGTTGCAGTCCTTTCCATTGAAACCGGCCTCTCGTCCGCAAGTCGTTGACGACACGGGAGGCCCGTATGGGGTCTGGCTTGCAGACCGGAAGGGGGTGCTCGCGAGCCTTCGGACCGCCGCGGTCTTCGGAATCGAGGCCTGTCCCGTCCACGTCGAAGTGGATGTGTCGTTTGGCCTGCCCGGCTTCACCATGGTCGGGCTTCCCGACACCAGTGTCCGTGAGAGCCGGGATCGCGTCCGAAGCGCCATCCGCAACTCCGGCTTCGAGTTCCCGCCGCATCGGATTACGGTGAACCTGGCGCCCGCGGACGTGCGCAAGGCGGGCGCGTCCTTCGATCTGCCGATCGCCCTTGGCATCCTCGCCGCCAACGGCGCCGTCACCCGGCGCGAGATCGCCGACATCGTCCTGCTGGGAGAATTGTCGCTCGACGGTTCGATCCACCCAACGCGCGGCGTCCTGCCGATTGCTGCGGCCGCGCGGCGAGCCGGCCTGGCCGGCATTCTGCTTCCGCTGGCGAATGCCAGGGAGGCCGGAATCGTGGCCGGACTCGACGTCATCGGGGTGACGGCCCTGGCCGACGCCGTCCGGGCGCTGAACGATCCCGGCGGTTTCAGGGCGAATCCGCCGCCGCCGCGCGATCCGCGCGATCCGCAGACCACACCCGAACAGACGGTTCCGGAGTACGTCCCCGACCTCGCGGACGTGCGCGCGCAGCTGCTGGCGCGCCGGGCGTTGGAAATCGCTGCAGGCGGTGGCCACAACCTGCTGCTGGTCGGACCACCGGGCGCCGGCAAGACGATGCTGGCGCGGCGTCTCGCCGGCATTTTGCCGCCGCTCGATTTCGACGCAGCACTCGAAGCCACATCGGTCCATTCGGTCGCGGGACTGTTGAACACGGGCGGCGGCCTGCTGCGCGAGCGGCCGTTTCGCGCGCCGCATCATACGATTTCGAACGCGGCGCTCATCGGCGGCGGATCGCAGCCGCGTCCTGGCGAGGTCAGCCTCGCCCACCATGGCGTTCTGTTCCTCGACGAAATGCCGGAATTCAATCGTCACGTCCTCGAGGTGCTTCGCCAGCCGCTCGAGGAAGGTCGGGTGACAGTGACACGGGTCGCGCGCTCGGCCATCTTTCCCGCCCGCTTCATGCTGGTCGGCGCAATGAATCCGTGCCCCTGTGGCTTCGCCGGCGACACGACGCGCGAGTGCCGCTGCACACCGCAGCAGGTCGCGAGATATCGCGATCGCCTGTCAGGTCCGCTGCGCGATCGTCTCGACCTCACGGTGGAGGTTCCCGCCGTGCCGGCGGCCGCGCTCGCCGGCACACCAGGAGGCGAGCCTTCTTCCGCAGTGCGCGCCCGGGTCGTCGCGGCGCGCGCACGTCAGTCGCAGCGATATGGGCAGAGCCGGGTGGCCACGAACGCCGAGCTGACGCCGGCGCTGATCGGCGTGCACTGCGACACGGACCGAGCCGGATTGCGGGTACTGACGGCGGCGGTCAGCCGTCTGAGGCTGAGTGCGCGAGGGTACGATCGGGTCCGGCGAGTGGCGCGAACGATTGCCGACCTGGCCGGTGAGGACCGGGTCGGTGCGGACCACCTCGCGGAGGCGCTGCAATTCCGAATCGCGTAATCCGCGCGCTCTACCTGGCCGCCGGGGACACGCGCAGTCCGCCAGGATCGCCGGGGCGAAGCGGATCGGTGAACTTCATTCCGGCATTCGAGAGGTCGCCGAGCACTTCGTCGCCCTCTGGCACCGTTCCCTTGTGCACCCACGCCGCCAGATCGTCGAAGGCCTTGATCATCTCGGGTTCGCTGAACCGGCAGTGCCCGCCAATCCGGTAGATGCGCTGGCGCAGCAGCTGGCTCTTCCCCGCCGCTTCGACCGTTCGTTTCAGCGACTGCTCGAGAAAAATCGGCACGAACAGATCACCGGTGCCGTGCATCGTGAGCAACGGACGCTCGATCTTGCCGTCGAATGGGACGAGCTCGTCGTACGGACCCGCCGCGCTGCGCATCGCCGGGTCCAACGCCTTGCGCCGGACCCGGCTGTTCAGCGACTCGACGCTCAGGCCAAGTCCCTCGTCTATGAGGTAACGGATCTGAGTCGTCATCACCGCGCGACTGGACGGCGTGGTACTACCGGCAATCGCGGCCCCGCTGATATTCCCGACGAATCGAGACGCCAGTCCTTCGACTGCGAACGGGCGCGGTCCACCGCTGATGTCAATCTCGATGCTCGCAAGCTGGCGCCCCTTCTCGGTGTAGTTCGGCGGAGAGCCGAGCAGCTCCGTTATTTTCGCGAGATTGGCGGTCATCTCGTCGAGCTTGAACTGCACGCCGGTGACGACTTCGGCCGCCGCGCCCGTCGCAGCGAAAAAGTCGAACAGCTCGGGCCCTGCCGCGCACATCGCCAGTCCGCCCGCGAACGTCGCCGGGAACTGATGCATACCGAGCACGGTGACGTGGCCACCCATGGAGGTGCCGGTCAGGTAGATGCGCTGAGGGACTCGCCCACCGTTGAACTTCGTGAACAAGTCCGTCAACGCCATCGTGTCGATCAGTCCCTGACCGGGCACGTAGCCGTTGCACCGATAACTCGACGCGGCCCACGCATATCCGCTCCGTATCAAGTGATCGCGAATCGGCGAGTTCCCGACCCGAAGCGCAGAGCCCTCAGCGCCGCCATTGGTGACAAACCCATGGGCGTACAGGGCAAGCTCGCCGTTCCAACTGTCGGGAATTTCTATTCGATAGAGGCCGCCGTCGTATTTGCCAAAGTATGCTTTTGCGCCAGGCAACGAATCGAACGCCGGGTCGCCGGGCTGCCATGTCTGCACCGGACACGGCAGCGCCGCAATTCCTGGTCGCGTTGACGCGAGCGTAGGGTCGGTCGAGGCGTACAGCGCAAGGGCAGCGAAGATCGACGCTCCGACGAAAGCTCTCAGGCGCATCGCGGGCGACTCCGGTTATCGACTGGCGGGAAGCGCAAACGCCGTCAGCGTGGTCCCGGACGGCATCACCACGTACTGCCGTCCATCGATCGCATAGCTGGTCGGCGGTGCAAAGATCTGGGCGCCGGTCTGATTTTCGTAGAGCTTCTTCCCACTGGTCGAGTCAGCCGCGAAGAACACTCCCTGATGATCGGCGCTGAAGACCACGCCGCCGGCGGTGGCAAGAACGCCGGCCCACCCGGCGTCACCGTAAGTAATCTCCCACTTGCGCTCGCCGGTCTTCGGATCGATGGCCCGCAGTGCACCGTATCGTTTCGGATCGGCGACCGGTGCGACCGTTCCGCCCATCGTGCGATCGCCGACGCCGGCGCTGGTCGGCGTCCGGCGCACGAACTTGGCGCACGTTTCTCTCGCCGTGACAAAAAACAGTCCACGTGCGGCGTCGTAGGACGGTGACATGAAGTTCGTGCCACCGTACCAGTCGGGACAGGTCACCGTACCGGCATCCGTCGGGTCGGTGTTCGGCAACACCACGGGCCGTCCATTGGCCGCGATTTCTTTGGCCCACGTGACGTTGACGAAGGGCTTGCCCAGCAGGAACTCGCCGGTGGCGCGGTCGTTCACGTAAAAGAAGCCGTTGCGGTTCGCCATCATCACGACCTTACGCGGACGGCCGCCGATGGTGAGATCCGCCAGCACCGGCACTTCGTTCGCGTCCCAGTCGTGGGTGTCGTGCGGCGTGTACTGGTAATGCCACTTCAGTTTGCCGGTGTCGGGATCGAGGGCGACAAGCGAACCGGTATAGAGGTTGTCGCCGGGACGGCTCTCGCCGTCCCAATCCGGGTTTGGATTGCCAACGCCCCAATACAACAGGTTCAGCACCGGATCATAGGTACCCGTCAGCCACGTCGGTCCGCCGCCGCGCTGCCAGATGTCGCTTTGCCACGAGTCGGCGCCGGCTTCGCCCGGCTCGGGAATCGTGTAGAAACGCCACGCGCGCTGACCAGTGGCCGGGTCGTAGGCATCGATGAAGCCGCGATTCGCGTACTCGCCGCCGGCCATGCCGACGATGACTTTGTCCTTCACCACCAGAGGGGCGCCGGTGGCCGCGAAGCCGTCTTTTATGGAGCCCATCTCGATGTCGTAAATCACCTTACCGGTCTTCATCTCGAGTGCGACGAAGTGCGCGTCAAGCGTGACCATGAACAAACGGTCGTGGTAGACCGCGAATCCGCGGTTGACCAGCCCGCAACAGACCTTCAATCCCTCCGGCAGCGTTCGCTGATAGTGCCAAATCTGGCGACCGGTCTTGCCGTCGACGGCCCACGCGTGATTCAGCGACCCGGTGACGTAGAGGGTCCCGTCGATCACGATTGGTGTCGCCTCGAATTTGAGCGTCACGTTGGTCTGAAACGCCCATTGCGCCGCAAGGGCGCCGACATTCGCCGGCGTGATCTGGGTCAGCGGGCTGAACCGCTGACCGCTGTAGTCGCCCGAATGCGTCAACCAGCGGGCCGGGTTGGCCAGACCGTCGAGGAGGTCCTTGGTGCTGATGTCCTGTGCCCGGACGGTCGATACAGCGGCTAGCGTCGCGAACGCCGCGACCGCGAAAAGGGCATGACGCGCTCTGAAAGTCATTTGGGATGCTCGCTCAAGTAAGGGACGGTACCGGCGCATAGTATCGCCAAATATCCGTTTATGTCGGACGAGCTTGGCTTCGCCTGATGTTCGCTCACGAAATTCTTGACTGGGAGACCTGTCAATCCGTGTGATAGAGTTTTCGAGCGTCGGACGTGCCGGTTTCGCGTCCATCCCCTTTCTGAGCAATTCGATAGCAGTCAATCGCGGGTTTCCCGTCGACTGCCTTCAGGAGGCTATGAGTTCTCGTCGTTACACGGTAGTGATAGCCGACCGCTCGAGTGGCGCAATGCGCCACTTGACGGTTAACGTGCGTACGACGATTCTCATTGCTGCCGGCATCCTCGCCCTTCCGGTTCTGATGGGCCTGGGCGCCAGATGGAGTGCCCACCAGGAAATCGACCAACTCCGCGGCGCCAACTCGATGCTCCTGGTCGAAAACGGCAGTTATCGCGCCGCGACCGGCGAGTTGACCACGCAGATTCAGTCGCTCGAGGGCGTCATCAACGACCTCGGCGCGCGCGCCGCGCTCGATCCGAATCAAGCTCGGGCCATGGCCAAGCTGCCGGCAATCGTGAAGTCGCGCGCCAGCGGCGGCAGCAGTGTCGCGAGCGCCGCCGTCTCCGAAATTGCCGCTGCGGCTTTCGCGACGCCCGAAGACACGTTTGGCGTCCTGCGCAATCTCCTGCAGGGTCTCGAGAGCCGTCTCCGTTACGTCCGCAAGGACGTCGAACGCCGTGAAGCCCTGGCATCAGCGACGCCGTCGATCTGGCCGGCACACGGCTGGCTCACCGGGACCTTCGGCGGACGCAGCGACCCATTCACCGGTGAATCCGGCTACCATCAGGGTCTCGATATCTCGCTCGAAAAAGGCTCGCCTGTCTACGCCACCGCGGACGGCACGGTCGAGGCCGCCGCCTATAACGGCGATTACGGCAACCTGATCGTCCTGAGACACGGCTTCGGCCTGACCACGCGTTACGGGCATCTGAGCGGGTTCAACGTCACGGCCGGCCAGACGATTAAGCGGGGCGACGTCATCGGGTTTGTCGGCGCGACCGGCCGCGCCACCGGCCCACATCTGCACTACGAGATTCTCGCGAACGGGAAGCTGATCAATCCGCTTCAACTCCTCACGCAGCCGGCCGTCCGCTAGCTAACCTCCCCAAACCGCTATCGGCCGTGGCGCCCCCTGCGCCACTCGAACCGTCGAAGCTGCTACAATCGTCTGATTATTCAGGCTCGGCCTTCCCAATCCTCAGATGCTCGATACCATCATCGCTAAAGTCGTCGGCACCCAGAACGACCGCGAACTCAAACGGTTGCGACCGATCGTCGCGCAGGTCAACGCCTTCGAGCCGGCCATCCAGGCACTGACCGACGACCAGCTTCGCGGTAAAACCACCGAGTTCCGTCAGCGCGTCGCCAATGGCGAGACCGTGGACGATCTGATGGCCGAAGCCTTCGCGGTGGTGCGCGAAACCGGCCGCCGCGTGCTCAACATGCGGCATTTCGACGTTCAGCTCATCGGCGGCGCCGTCCTGCATAAAGGCAAGATCGCCGAGATGAAGACCGGCGAAGGCAAGACGCTGGTCGCCACCCTCCCCGCCTATCTCAACGCCCTCGAAGGCAAAGGCGTCCACGTCGTCACGGTCAACGATTACCTCGCTCGCCGCGACTCGGAGTGGATGGGCAGAATCTACCGCTTCCTCGGGATGACGGTCGGCGTCATCCAGCACGACCTGAACGATCAGGAACGGCAGATCGCCTACGCTGCCGACATCACCTACGGCACCAACAACGAGTACGGCTTCGACTACCTCCGCGACAACATGAAGTTCGAGCTCGCGCATTACGTGCAGCGCGGACATCACTTCGCGATCATCGACGAGGTGGACAGCATCCTCATCGACGAAGCGCGCACGCCGTTGATCATTTCCGGTCCGGCCGAGCAGTCGACCGACCTCTATTACGAAGTCGATCGCATCATCCCGCGGCTCAAGATGGGCGCCGTCGTGCAGGGCGATACCAAGGCCGAGGAACGCGAAGCGCTCGAGGCCACCGGCGACTACATCAAGGACGAGAAACACAAGACCGTCACGCTGACCGAAAGCGGCATGGCGCGGTCCGAGGAGTTGCTCGCCAGCAAGCTGCAGCCGGGCGGACTCTACGATCCGGCGAACATGCCCCTGCTCCACCACGTGAACCAGGCGCTGCGGGCGCACGTGCTGTTCCACCGCGACGTCGATTACATGATCAGCCCCGAAGGCGAAATCGTCATCGTCGACGAATTCACCGGCCGCCTGATGCCCGGACGCCGCTGGAGCGACGGTCTGCACCAGGCGGTCGAGGCGAAAGAGAAGGTGAAGATCGAGCGCGAGAACCAGACGCTTGCCACCGTCACCTTCCAGAACTACTTCAGGAAGTACAAGAAGTTGTCCGGCATGACCGGCACTGCCGACACTGAAGCCGAAGAGTTCGCCAAGATCTACAACCTCGACGTCGTCATCATTCCGCCCAACCGGATTCTGCGCCGCGTCGAGAATCCCGACCTCGTCTACCGGACCGAAAAGGAAAAGTGGGACGCGATCGTCACCGAGATCGTCGAAGAGCACGCCAAGGGTCGGCCGGTGCTGGTCGGGACGGTCTCGATCGAGAAATCAGAAAAGCTCTCGACACTGCTCGACCGCCGTGGCTTGAAGCGCGGCACCACCACCGGCGGCGGATCCGACAAGCACGTCGTGCTCAACGCGAAGTATCACGCGCAGGAAGCGGAGTTCGTCGCGCAAGCCGGACGGAAGGGCTCGGTGACGATCGCGACCAACATGGCCGGCCGAGGCACCGACATCCTGCTCGGAGGCAACCCCGAGTTCATGGCGCGTCAGCAGTGCCTGGCCGAGCAGGTGGCGGAACGCCTGCCCAAGGGTGAAGAACGCTTCATCGAGGACGAGCAGTACGCGTACTTCTATCATCTCGATGCGTTTTATCGCGTCCCGAAAGAGGTCTACAACCGCATCTTCGAGCATTTCAGGGCTCAATGCGACGCCGAGCATGACGAAGTCATCGCCCTCGGCGGCCTGCATATCGTCGCGACCGAACGTCACGAGGCGCGGCGCATCGACAACCAGCTCCGCGGCCGCGCCGGTCGCCAGGGCGATCCCGGTGCGTCGCGCTTCTACCTCTCGCTCGAGGACGACCTGATGCGCATCTTCGGGTCGGACCGCATCGCCGGCCTGATGCAGCGGCTTGGCATGGAAGAGGGCGTGCCGATCGAACACGGCATGGTTTCAAAGGCGATCGAGCGCGCCCAGAAACAGGTCGAGGCACAGAACTTCTCGGTCCGCAAACATCTGCTCGAGTACGACGATGTGATGAACAAGCAGCGCGAGAACATCTACGCGCTGCGCCGTGAAATCCTCGACGGCAAGATCCGGATCGACGAAGAGGACGTCGTCGGCACCCGCGAGTACCTGATGGCCCTGGCGCAGGACACCCTCGACGCGCTGGTCGAAACCTACGCTCCCCGCGAGGCTGACTTCGAGGAGTGGGATCTCGACGCGCTGAAGCGCGAGGTCAACCGCATCTTCGCCATCGATGCGACACCCCTCGACTTCAGCGATCGCACCGCGGACGAAATTCGCGACACGCTCTGGGATGCGATCGTCAAGTCGTACGAGGACAAGGAACAATTGGTCGGCCGTGAAGTGCTCGAACGCGTCGAGCGCGACATCATGCTGCAGATCGTCGATACGCAGTGGAAGGATCACCTCTACAGCCTCGACCACCTCAAGGAAGGCATCGGTCTACGCGGCTACGGCCAGCGCGACCCGCTGGTCGAGTACAAGAAGGAAAGCTTCGAACTGTTCCAGGCGATGAAGGAACGGGTGGACGAGGAAATCGTCCGCTATCTGTGGTGGCTGCGCCCGATCCTGAATGAAGACGGCGCCGCCGCCGCCCCGATCGCGCCTCGTCCGGCGGCCCGCCGCCCGCCGCCGCTGATTCTGAACGATCCGTCCGCCGAATCGCAGCGCGGCGGCGTGCTGGCCTCAAGCCGGGCTCAGACGCAGGCCCAGCCCGCCAGTCCCTTTGGCCCTTCGCACGATGCCAAGCAGCCGGCGCGTGTCGGCGGCGACGATGCAATGCTCAAGACCGTGCGCCGCGACGAGCCAAAGGTCGGACGCAACGACCCCTGTCCATGCGGCAGCGGAAAAAAATACAAGAAGTGTCACGGGACGGCCGCGTGAAAACCGCAGAGACGCCATCGCTCCTCTCCATCGAATCCGGCCTGGCCACGGCGCTCACCTTCGACGATGTGCTGCTGGTGCCGCAGCACTCGGACGTGGTGCCGACTCAAGTTGACGTCACGACCAGGCTGACCCGCAACATTCGCCTCTCGGTGCCGCTTGTCAGTGCTGCGATGGACACCGTCACCGAATCGCGCCTCGCCATCGCCATGGCTCAGCAGGGCGGCATCGGCATCGTCCACAAGAACCTGTCGATTGAGGAACAGGCATCCGAAGTCGATCGCGTGAAGCGGTCGGAGAGCGGGATGATCGTCGATCCGATCACGCTCTCCCCGACCAACCGCATCTTCGAAGCGCTCGACCTGATGAAGAAGTACTCGATCTCAGGCGTGCCGATTACCGAGGACGGCAGCAAGGAGGGCCGGCTGGTCGGGATTCTCACCAACCGCGACCTGCGCTTCGAGACCAACGTGAACCGCCCAATCGCCGACGTCATGACGCGCGAGCCGCTGTTCACCGTGCCGGTCGGCACCACGCTCGACGCGGCACGGGAGATTCTCCATCAGCACAAAGTCGAGAAACTGCTGGTCGTCGATCGCGATTACCGGCTCAAGGGCTTGATCACCGTCAAGGACATTCAGAAGGCGGTGAAGTACCCGAACGCGAGCAAGGACTCGCTCGGCCGCCTGCGCTGCGGCGCGGCTGTCGGGATCGCTCGCGACACGGTCGATCGCGCGGACGCGCTGGTCGGCGCCAACGTGGACGTCCTCGTCGTCGACACCGCTCACGGACACTCGCAGAACGTGCTCGATATGGTGCGCCAGCTGCGCCGGCGATTCCCGAGCGTGGATCTGGTGGCGGGCAACGTTGCGACCGCGGAGGCGACCGAGGCGCTGATTGATCTCGGGGTGGACGCGGTCAAGGTCGGCATCGGCGCCGGTTCGATCTGCACTACACGGATCATCGCCGGCATCGGCGTCCCGATGATTACCGCCGTAATGGAGTGTGCGGCCGCGGCGGCGGCGCACGATGTGCCGGTGATTGCCGACGGCGGTATCCGCTTCTCAGGCGACATCACCAAGGCGATTGCCGTCGGCGCGAGCACGACGATGATCGGCAACCTGTTTGCCGGCACCGACGAGAGCCCGGGCGAGATCATCCTGTATCAAGGGCGGAGCTTCAAGGAATACCGCGGCATGGGCTCGATCGGAGCGATGCGCAGAGGCAGTCGCGACCGTTACTTTCAGGACGAGTTCGATCTCGAAGCCCCTGGCGGCAGCGAAAAACTGGTCCCCGAAGGCATCGAAGGCCGCGTCGCCCACAAAGGCAGCATTGCGGCGATGGTGCATCAGCTGGTGGGCGGCCTGCGCGCGGGCATGGGCTACTGCGGCGCCAAGAACATCCCCACGCTGCAACTCAACCGAAAACTGATTCGGATCACTCCTGCCGGCGCACGCGAGAGCCACGTCCACGACGTCGCCATCACGAAAGAAGCACCGAACTACCGATCCGAATAAACGATCGTGATGCGCCGCCCGGTGTCGCCCGCATGCTCGATCGAGATGCGGACGCCGTTATCGGGCTGCGCGGGCAGGCGCTCGGCCCATTCGATTGCCAGCACGCCGTCGACTGCGATTTCGTCGAGGCCCAACTCGTCGAACTCGCGGGGATCGTTGATCCGGTAGAGATCGGCGTGGAATAGCGTCAATCGGCCGCCGCGATATTCCTGAATCAGCGTGAACGTCGGGCTGCTGACCTCTTCCGGCGGAACCCCGAGTCCCGCGGCCAGGCCGCGCACGAACGCCGTTTTCCCGGCGCCCAGATCGCCGTACATCAGCAGGACATCGCCGGCCGACAACGCCAACGCCAGCGCCCGGCCCGCAGCAGACGTCTCCTCTTCCGAATGCGTGGTGATGGTCTGAGTCAGTAGCCGCCCTACTCTTTGTTGACGACCTTGCGGCGGGCCGTGAGCTCCATGACAGCATCGCCGAGGTGAGCGGCGACGTCGGCCGAGGTCATGGCGACTTCCCCCTCGTCGGCCTCGGCGAGGTCGCCCGCCATGCCGTGCAGGTACACGGCAAGTTTGCACGCGGCTTCGGCGTCGAGCAGTTGCGCCAGCCAGGCGGCGATCATTCCGGTGAGGACGTCACCGGTGCCCCCGGTTGCCATTCCCGGATTCCCGGTGGGGTTGATGAATACCTTCTCGTCTGGCGTGGCAATCAGCGTTCGATGCCCCTTCAACACGACGAACACGTGGTGAACGACCGCGAAGTTACGCGCGATTTCGAGACGGCTGCTCTGCACTTCCTCGATCGACATCCCGACCAGCCGCGCCATTTCGCCGGGATGCGGCGTGATGATGACGTCGCGCCCTTCGCGTCCGGCGAGCTTCTCGGGGTCCCCGGCAAAAGCATTGAGGCCGTCCGCATCGACAACGATCGGCATCGTCGCCCGATCGACCAACTGCCGGATGAATTCACGCGTCCCGGATCCCTGCCCGAGCCCGGGACCAAGCGCGATGACGTCGCGTGCGATTTCGATGACCTGATCGACGGCCTTTGCGTCGAGCCCATCCGCGGTTTCGGGAAGCGCCTCGGTCATGTACTCGGGCGCCATCGCCGCCACCACCGCCTGGCAGGAATCGGCTGTGGCGATCGTGACCAGACCGGCGCCCGAACGCAGGGCGCCGATGCCGGCGAGATGCGCGGCGCCGGTTTTTCCACGTGATCCGGCCACGATCAGGACGCGGCCGAAATCGCCCTTGTGGCTGTCCGGTGTCCGCGGTGGCACCAGCGGTCGCATCGACGCACGGGTCAGAAGATCGACGTGCGGACCACTGACGGCGTCGATGACCTCGTCTGGGATGCCGATATCAGCGATCACAATGTCGCCAGCGCGAGTCTCGCCCGGCGGCAGCACCAGCGGCAGCTTCGGAGCGGCCAGCGTAATGGTGACGTTGGCCTCGATTGACGGCCCGATCGGCTCGGGCGAATCGGCCGAGAGGCCGGACGGCAGGTCGATCGCGACCACCGGGATGCCCGAGGTATTGATGTCGGTAATCACCGACTCGATGAACCCGGAGACCGGAGCGTTCAGGCCGGTCCCGAAGATGGCATCGACGATCAGCGTGCAGTCGCTGACCTCTGAAAAGTGAAGCTCCCACGCCTGGCTGTCGGCGACTTCAACGACCGTGTGACCCAGACGGCCCAGGATTTCGAGGTTCACGCGCGCATCGCCGCGGACCTCTGAGACGCGTCCCATCAGGAATACGGAGACGTCCACGTTGCGCTGGATCAGCGTGCGGGCAACGACGAAGCCGTCGCCGCCGTTGTTGCC
>DASXIR010000265.1:0-1721 GCA_036497895.1 Vicinamibacterales bacterium
GAAACAGCCGGCATTGATCGGCACGTCGGGGAAAATGTGCTTCATCGCGACATAGACGGACGATTGCGTCGTCGCCCAGACGGAGTTCATCGGGCCGCGGCACGGCGGGCTCGACCGCGACAGGTCGAAATGGATGTCGGACCCGGAAACCGTCATATCCAGCACCACTTCGAGCGGACGGTCGACGATTCCGTCGCTGTCGACGATCGCGGTCGCCGAGTAGGTCCCGTTTGGGATGCTGTCGATGTGGGCGCGCATCAGCCGTTCGGAGCCGGCCTTCAGCTCGGTGATGGCGGCGTCCACGGTCTCGACGCCATACCGGTCGAGCAATTTCGTCAGTCGCTTCTCGCCGACGCTGAGCGCCCCGAGCTGCGCGCGGATGTCGCCGATCCGCTCCTCGGCGACCCGAATGTTGTTCAGCACGATGTCGATGATGTCCTGGCAAATCTCGCCGCGGCGGACGAGCTTCACCGGCGGCAGGCGCAGGCCCTCCTGCACGATCTCGGTCGCGGTCGCGGAAAAGCCGCCCGGCACCATGCCGCCGGTATCCGGCCAATGGCCGGTGTTCGACAGATAGCACCACAGGCGGCCGCGATAGTAGAACGGGCGCACCATCTTGACGTCCATCAGATGGGTGCCGCCGAGATAGGGGTCGTTGACCAGGATCACGTCACCCGGTTCGAGGTCGCGGCGGCGCTCGATGACGGCCTGGGTCGTGAACTGCATCACCCCGACAAATATCGGCAATCCGAGTTCGCTCTGGGCGACGACCTCGCCGGTGGTGCGATCGTAGATGCCGTTTGAGCGGTCAAATCCTTCGGAGATCACCGGCGAGAACGAGGTTTTCTCGTGGACCAGATCCATCTCGCTGGCCACCTGCCGCAGGCCGTTCTGAATGACCGTCAGCGTCACCGGATCGAGCGTCATGTCTCACCTACCGAAATCACCAGATTGCCCAGGCCGTCGACGACGGCGGTTGCGCCGGGGTCGATGACCACCGTCGTATCGGGCTGCTCGACGATCGCAGGCCCGGCGAGCGTCGCGCCTTCCCCGAGCGAAGCCCGGTCGAAGATCCGGGTATCGAACCAACCGCCGTTGAAGCGCACCTGCCGCGCGCCGCTCGGCCGGCGCGCCTCGGACCCGCCGATCGCGGGGGAAAAAGTCGCCAGATCAACCGAAGCGCGCCGCCCGATCACGGTGGTGCGCAGGTTCACGAGTATCGCTGTCATCTCAGGCAATTCGATGTCGAACCGCGCCTTGTAGCGCTCCAGAAAATCCGCCAGCACCAACCGGGGATCAAAACCCGGCGCGGTCACCGGCACCCGGAACACATGGCTTTGACCGCGGAACAGCAGATCGACTTCATGGCGAACCACGATTTCGGCGAACGGCACTCCGTCTTGGTCGAGAAGCCGTCGTCCCGCCTCAACCTGATTGGCGAAGCGGCCGTCGATCCGTCCGGTTGCCGCGTGGGCGAGCGGTTGGCCGATACTCTCGACAAAATCGTGCCGCACTGGCGCGAGGACGCAGCCCAGGGCCGAGGTGATGCCGGGAAACCGCGGCACCAGCACGGTCGGAATGCCGAGCTCGCGGGCGATCTCAAGAGCGTGCAAGGGACCGGCGCCGCCAAAGGCGAACAGGGCGAAATCGCGCGGATCGTGTCCCTTCTCGACCGACACCAGGCGGATCGCGTGCGCCAGCTGATTGGTGGTGACGGCCAG
>DASXIR010000266.1:0-4057 GCA_036497895.1 Vicinamibacterales bacterium
AAATTCTGGTGGACGTCGAGAGCGCCGGCGGGCGAGGGCTCAGCGACGCACTCGGACTCGCAGGCTTCACCAATCTCGACGTCGTGCGGAATCCGACGCTCGGCGCCGCACCGTACCTGGCGCGCGCCATGGTCCATACGACTATCGCCTTGAGTGACCAGACGGAAGCCGTCACCCCTAACGCCTTGAGTCTGGCTCCCCGCGTCCCGGTGCGCCGCCTCGAGATCCGCATCGGCAAGATGGGAATGGCGGATTTTTTCGACGTCAACGCCGCCGGCAGCGACAGCCATCTGCAATTCACCAACTGGACGATCGACAACAACGGCGCGTACGACTATGCCGCGGACACCCGCGGCTACACCTATGCGGCGATGGTCGAATACGACGCGCCGCACTGGGCGCTCCGATTCGGCGAAGCACTGATGCCTACGGTCGCCAACGGCGTCGATCTGGACTGGAACATCTCCCGGGCACACGGCGACAATCTCGAACTGGCGCTGCGGCCGACTTCAGACTTCTCGTTGAAGCTGCTGGCATATGCGAACCACGCCAACATGGGCAGCTACGACGAAGCCAATCACGCGTTCGCGTCCGGCGCGGACGTGGTGCCGGACATCACGGCGCACCGGGCGCAGGGTCGCGTCAAGACCGGCGCCGCCGCCAATGTCGAATACTCAGTGACATCAGCCGCCCGCCTCTTTGGACGGGCAGGATGGAATGAAGGCCACAACGAATCGTTCGCGTACACCGAGGTCAACAACAGTGTGCAGGTCGGCGGCGACCTCGCCGGCGTGTCCTGGCATCGTCCCCACGATCGTGTGGGCGTCGCGTTCGTCTCGAACGGATTGTCCGGTCCGCATCGCGAGTATCTGCGGCTGGGCGGCCAGGGTTTTCTCCTCGGCGACGGCACGCTCACGTACGGGCGCGAGATGATCGTCGAGACTTACTACACGGCTCACATCTGGAGCGGCGTATTCGGCGCAGCAGGAGCGCAGTTCATCGATCATCCAGGCTACAACCAGGACCGCGGGCCGCTCACTGTCGGGATGATTCGCCTTCACATCGACTTTTGATCGCGAACCGAACGCTTTGTGTTTACGCCCTGTTTACACGCGGTCGCTACCATCCCCATGCACTCAGCAATTGGATTGCTTGTCGCCGGCCCCTGGCGGCGCGAAGGCGCACGAATGACTCATCGACGATCGAGACTCGCTGCAATCGCGATCTGCGGCTCCATTGCGGCCGCGGCATTCCTGACGTCAACGACAGCGGCAGACGATGCCGACCGCACCGAAGCGGTACGGTCGGCGATTAACGGTGGGACCGCACGCAACGTCATTCTCTTCATTGGCGACGGCATGGGCGATTCCGAGATAACGGCTGCGCGCAACTACGCGGTCGGGCCTGGCGGCCGGCTGGCCCTCGACTCCCTGCCGCTCACCGGCGCCTATACGACCTACTCGGTTGAGGAGACGGATCCGCGCGTCCCGGACTTCGTCCCCGATTCCGCCGCTACCGGTACGGCGTGGGCAACCGGCCACAAGACCAGCAATGGACGGATCGCGACCAGTCCAGCAGATGACCGTGACCTGGAAACGATTCTCGAGATCGCAAAACGTCGCGGCTACCGGACCGGTGACGTGACGACCGCGGAACTGACCGACGCCACGCCAGCCGTGCTGGCCGCTCATGTCGCGAGCCGCGTCTGCCAGGGTCCGCAGGACATGGAGCGATGCCCCCAGGATCGCAAGAGCGCCGGAGGCCCGGGGTCAATCGCCGAGCAGTTGATCGATCACGGCGTCGATGTGCTGATGGGCGGCGGATACGCGCGGTTCGATCAGCGGAGCGACGCGGGCCCTCTTGTCATTCAGCAGGCACTCACAGCGGGGTATCGTATCGTGACTTCGGATGCCGGTCTTGAATACCTCGAACCGGGACAACCCGTCCTCGGGCTGTTCGCCCAAGGGAACATGACGACCGAGTGGCGCGGGAAGGATGCGACGCCCTATCCCGCAAACGTCGGTTCGCCGCAGGTCTGTCAGGAAGGTCAGCGGCAAGCCCACGAGCCGAGCCTCGCTCAGATGACGGAGAAAGCGATTTCGCTGCTCGAAACGAATCGTGGACGCGGGTTTTTCCTGCAGGTCGAGGGCGCGTCGATTGACAAACAGGATCACCTCGGGAATCCCTGCGGGCAAATCGGCGAGACCGTCGCTTTTGACCAGGCCATTCGCATCGGACTGAATTTCGCCCAAAGCCATCCCGACACGCTGCTCGTCGTCACGGCGGATCACGGGCACACCAGCCAGATCGTGGGATTACCTACCGACGCGGATCATCCGACCGGCGCCATCAGCGTTCTCAAAACCCGGTCGGGTGCACTGATGACGATGTCCTACGCGACCAACGCGTACCATCGGGCGCAGGATCACACCGGCACTCAAGTGCGGATCGCCGCACAGGGGCCTCAAGCCGCCAACGTGGTCGGGGTCATCGATCAAACCGATCTCTTCAAACTGATGAACCGGGCGCTTCAGTTTGCGGGACCAGGAGTCTCCGAGCGCTGATGAACACGCCTCAACCGACCGGCGGCTGAATGTGCCCGCAATTCGCGCACGTCCAGCCCGGGTCGCGACGCTGAGTCCGGGCCAGGCTGTCGGACTCGAGGACCAGGCGGATTCGCACCAGCGCGTCTTTCGAGAAGACGAGCATCAGTCGCCCGCACCTCGGACACTTGCGAATGTCGCCGGCTTGAGGCTCGTCCCCCATGTGGTCGCGTGAATCAGGTCAGCGTCCAACCGTCGGCGACAAGTGCCCGCTTCATCTGCACGCCGTACGCCACGGCGTCGGAATGCAGCAGAAAGCGATAGGCCGACGATTCCGTGCCGTCACGCAAGAGGCACACCTGCCAGCCCGATCCCATCAGGCGGCGCAGCTCAGCAACGGTTTTTCGCTGGTCGCGCGATAACGTCCAGAGAATCGTGCCTCGCGCATCATTTTCCGGCGGCGGAAGCACGAGCAGCGTGTCTGCGAAATCCCACATGAAGGGATCGTAGCGCGGCGGCGCAACAACGGAGTGACTCAGCGGACCGCGAGTAACCGTCGGCCGCTAGACTGACGGCGGGCCAGGGTCCTTCCGGCGCTCGATGACTGTTCGCGAAGCGGTGTGGTCCGGCGCGGCGAGCGCGTTGGCGGAACTGTGGCGGACGTCGCGCGCCTCCACGATGAAGATGACGTCCTCGGCGATATTGGTGGCGTGGTCGCCGACGCGCTCGAGATGGCGCGAGATGAGAATCAGATCAACGCTCGCTTCAATCGTCTTCGTGTCGCCGAGCATGTACGTCAGCAGTTCGCGAAAGACCTGATCCTTCAACCCATCCAGCCAGTCGTCCTGGACCAGAACTGCCCTTGCCAGCCCGGCGTCTCTCTGGACGAATGCGTCGAGTGCCTCGCGGTGCATCTTCAGCGCCAGCGTGCCCATGCGCGGGAGATCGATCAGCGGCTTGACCGGAGGATGCTGGATGTAACGCTGCGATGCCTCGGCGATATTGACGGCAAGGTCGCCGACCCGCTCGAGATCGGCGTTGATCTTGAAAGCCGACACGACCACTCGGAGATCGACCGCGACCGGGTGCTGCAGCGCCAGAAGCGTGAAGCACCGCGCGTCGATTTCCATCTGCGCCGCATTGATCCGGTCGTCGCCGGCGATGACGTCGGCAAGCGAGTCCTCGTCTCGATCGACGAGCGCCTGCATCGCCATCCGCACCCGGTCCTCTGCCAGGCGTCCCATGGCCAGGAGCTCGGTCTTCAGTTCGTCGAGCTGTACGGCGAATTGCCGTCGATCGGCATCCATCGCAATATCCTCCCGTCCGGCTTACGGTCGCACTATACCTTCGTTTCGACCTCAGAGACCGAGCGAGCTTCGAGTCGTGGGACCAACGCCGTCTTCGACGATGGCGTTGCTCGCCTGCCATTGTTTGACCAGTTGATCCGTGAACGGGCCGTAGATGCCATCGCTCGACACCGGCTTGCCGTGAGTGGTCAGGGCCTGCTGCAGCGC
>DASXIR010000267.1:0-6151 GCA_036497895.1 Vicinamibacterales bacterium
AGCCTCCGGATCCTCGGCAGGATCGAGGCGAACGATGTCGAAGTCGGCGTAGTTCGGTCTGGCGCCCATCACCGCGGTGCGCGACACCGACGACATGGCCGACGCGCGGGCGCCTTCAGATGCCGTGTCCTTGAATTTCACAATCACACGGCCCGGAACATAGCGCGATCCGACGCCGTTGCCCGTCGACCGGGCGACCGAAGCGCGAATCGCGGCGCGGCGCAGCTCCACTTCCGCTCCAGGCCGGTGGGTCGAGTCCGCAACCACGCCTTCGTCAATCGCCGGCAGGCCCAGGTTCTGGACGATCGCGAAGCGGGATTCGTCGGCCGTCTGCCCACGAAGGCCGATCGCGAGGGCGCCGGCCAGCACCACAGCGGCGCCGACGCGCAGACGAATCCGGTTCATACGTGTATTCTATCGGGAGCAGAGCCGTGCTTCTGCATCACATAGTTGCCATATGGCTGACACACTTTTTCAAAAGGTCTGGGACGCGCACACCGTGCGCACGCTGCCGAGCGGACAGACGCAATTGTTCGTCGGCCTCCACCTCGTTCACGAGGTGACGACGCCGCAGGCGTTCGACATGATGCGTCAGCACGGATGGAAGGTCGCGTTCCCGGAGCGTACCTTCGCCACTGTCGATCACATCGTGCCGACGAGCTCGCAGAAGCGCCCGTTCCTCGACGTGATGGCCGAAGAGATGATGGGCGCGCTCGAACGCAACTGCCGTGACGCCGGCATCAGCCTGTGGGCGCCGGACAGCGAAAACCAGGGCATCGTCCACGTCATCGGGCCCGAACTGGGACTCACGCAGCCGGGCATGACCATCGCGTGCGGCGACAGCCACACTTCCACGCATGGTGCCCTCGGCGCCATCGCCTTCGGCATCGGCACCTCGCAGGTCCGCGACGTACTGACGTCGCAGTGCCTGGCGCTCGATCCGTTGAAGGTGCGGCGGGTGGACGTCAACGGCCGGCTGAATCGCGGCGTCTACGCCAAGGACGTCATCCTGACGATCATCCGGCGCCTCGGGGTCCACGGCGGCGTCGGCTTCGCCTACGAATACGGCGGATCCACGCTCGAGGCCATGACCATTGACGAGCGCATGACGATCTGCAACATGTCGATCGAAGGAGGCGCGCGCGTCGGCTACGTCAACCCGGACGACACGACGTTTGCCTACCTCAAGGGCCGGCGATTCGTGCCTGCCGGTGACGCATTCGATCGCGCCGTCGCCTGGTGGCGATCGATGGCGTCCACACCCGGTGCACGCTACGACGATCATGTGGTGTTCGACGCCGGCTCGATCGAGCCAACGGTCACCTGGGGGATCAACCCGGGTCAGTCGGTGGCGGTCTCGGAACCGATCGATGCGAGTCCCGAGGACGAAGCGTTCGCGTTCATGGGCTTCAAGCCGGGCGAGCGCGTGCAGGGCACACGGATCGACGTCGCGTTCATCGGCTCCTGCACCAACGGCCGCCTGTCCGACCTCGAGGAAGCGGCCCGGGTGGTGCGCGGTCACCACGTCGCCAGGCATGTGAAGGCGCTGGTCGTGCCGGGATCGCAATCGGTAAGCCGGGCGGCCGAAGCGCTGGGACTCGACGAAGTGTTCAGGCAAGCCGGCTTCGAATGGCGCGGCGCGGGCTGCTCGATGTGCCTGGGGATGAACCCGGACAAGCTGGAGGGCTCGCAGATCTCGGCGTCCTCGTCGAACCGCAATTTCAAGGGACGACAAGGCAGTCCGACAGGACGCACCCTCTTGATGAGTCCGGCAATGGTCGCGGCTGCGGCGGTCGCCGGCGAGGTCGTTGACGTCCGCGAGATGCTCGAAGGAGTTCCGGCATGATCGAACGGCCATCGTCCATGAGCCATCGTCCATGAGCCATCAGCCATGAGCCATCAGCCATCAGTAGCCATCAGCCATGTGAAAGGCCGTGGCCTTCCACTCAGAGGCGACGACATCGACACCGACCGCATCATGCCGGCGCGCTTTCTGAAAGCGGTGTCGTTCGAGGGGCTCGAACGCCACGTGTTCGAGGACGATCGACTCGCGGATCCCTCGCATCCGTTCAACAGCAAGGCGTTCACCGGCGCATCGATGCTGGTCGTCAACGCGAACTTCGGCTGCGGCTCCTCGCGAGAGCACGCTCCACAGGGTCTGCTCCGCGTCGGCATCCGTGCCATTGTCGGCGAGTCGTTCTCGGAAATTTTTCTCGGCAATTCGGCCATGATCGGCCTGCCCTGCCTGGTCGCCCGGCGCGACGGCGTCGAGCGGCTTCAGACGCTGATCGAGCAGACGCCAGGGACGGACATTGAGCTCGACGTGGCGTCGGGTGTTGTGACCGCGGGCGCGTTGCGTGTCGAGGGCGCGATCGCGCCGGCGCTGCGCGACGGGTTCCTGTCAGGCCAATGGAATCCGACCGTGATGTTGCTGAATCATTTCGAGGACGTCCGGGCCGTTGCCGCGCGGTTGCCGTACATCCGCGGATTCTAGACCGCTGCGTCCTTCTGTTTTTCCTGTGCGACCCCAAGAAACGCATCTGCCGCGTGAGAGCGGTGCGCCTTTCGGCACACGAGGCTGACCTGACGGCGGCGTGAGACGCCGGTGACCGGGACTGCCACGAGCCGTCCGCTGGCGATCTCGGTGATGGCACAGCGGCGCGGTAGCAACGCCACACCAACCTTCAATTCCACTGCGCGCTTGATACCGTCGAGGCTGGGTAGCGAGATCACAATCCGCAGCGGCACGTGATGCTCTTCGAACAGGCGCAGCACACGTTCACGCGCGGGCGAAGGATCGTTGTGCGCGACCACCGGCTCCTGCGCGATGTCGTCCATGACGATCTGCTTCCGCGTTGCGAGCGCGTGCGATGGCGGCACCAGCAGCACCAGCTCGTCGGTTCCGACCGGGACCTCGAGCAGCCCTTCTTCGGCAGGCCGGAACGTCAGCGCACCGAAATCGAGACTGCCCTGCTGGACCTCGACGGCTATCTGCCGGGCCGGCACACGGCGAACATCGATGGTGATGTCGGGATAGCGCTGACGAAACCTCACGATCAGCGGCAGCAGGGTGTGCACGGCCGCTTCGTTTGCGCCGATCAGCACGCGTCCGCGGCGCAGGTCGCGCAGGTCGCGGACTGCCGACTCGGTTTCCTCGGCCAGACGAACCAGCCGCTGTCCGTAGTTCTGCAGCATGATGCCCGCAGCAGTCAGCGTTCCGCTTTTCGACGACCGATCGAACAACTGCTCCCCGAGCTCGACTTCCAGCCGCCGAACCGCCTGGCTGACCGCCGGCTGCGTGCGGTGGACCTTGGCGGCGGCGCGGGAGAAGCTCCGTTCGTGGGCGACGGACAGGAAGATTTTCAGGGCGTTCAGATCCACGGCCGGAGAGTATAACAGCACATTATCATTCGTTAATAATTATCACTTTGACTTCTATTGCCCCCACAGCTACAACAGGGTCATGAGCAGCCCAGCACGGGTCATCGTTTTCGACACTACCCTTCGCGACGGCGAACAGGCGCCCGGATTTTCGCTCGACGTCCCGGGCAAGCTGGCCATGGCTCGCGCCCTCGACGCGCTGGGCGTGGACATCATCGAGGCCGGGTTCCCGATTGCGTCCCCGGCGGACTCGGACGCGGTGCGACAGGTCGCCGAACTCATCAGGCGGCCGATCATCGCGGCGCTCGCACGCACCCGCCGCCTGGACATCGAAGAAGCGGCCCGGGCGCTGAAGCCCGCCGCACGGTCGCGCATTCACACCTTTCTGGCGACGTCGGATCTGCACCTCGCCGCCAAGCTGCGCATGACCCGCGAGGAGTGCCTGTCGACCGCAGTGGACGGCGTCAAGCTGGCCCGGCGTCACACCGACGATGTGGAGTTCTCGGCGGAGGATGCGACACGATCCGATCGCGATTTCCTGTGCCGCGTCATCGAGGCGGTGATCGCCGCCGGCTGTACCACCGTCAACCTGCCCGACACGGTCGGCTATTCGACGCCTGACGAAATGCGCGAGTTCTTCGCGGACATCATCGCGCGCGTGCCCAACGCAGATCGCGCGGTATTCAGCGCGCACTGTCACAACGACCTCGGACTCGCGGTCGCCAACAGCCTGGCCGCCATTCAGGGCGGCGTCCGCCAGATCGAGTGCTCGATGAACGGCATCGGCGAGCGCGCCGGCAACGCCTCACTCGAGGAGTTCGTGATGGCGTTGCGGGTGCGTCCGGATCGCCTGCCGTACGATACCGGCGTGCAGTCGGCGAAGCTGTTCGAAACCAGCCAGTTACTCTCGACACTGACCAGCGAACCGGTGCAGGCCAACAAGGCCATCGTTGGACGCAACGCGTTCGCGCACGAAGCCGGGATTCACCAGGACGGCGTGCTGAAGGACGCCCGCACCTACGAAATCATGAAGCCGGAGGACGTCGGACAGTCGATCTCGTCCCGTCTGGTGCTCGGACGGCACTCGGGACGTCATGCGGTGCAGTCCCGTTGCGACGCGCTCGGTCTGGAACTCACCAGCGTCGAAGTAGACGAGGTCTACCGCGCCGTCATCTCACTCGGCGAACATCGCAAGGCGATCGCCGACGGCGACCTCCGCCGCATCGTCGCGCGCGTGCGCACGCCGGCGCCCGCTGGCGCCGCCGCGGCGCAGGGACAGGTCGAAGCGGTGGGTTACGGACACGGCGTCTGACACCTGATCTGCTTTTTGCGATCTGCATTGCGTAGAATGTAGAAGTGATTCCGCTGCGGGACGTGATTCCGTCCCGGACCACCCCTTACATCACCGTCACGATCATCATCCTCAACGGCCTGGCGTGGCTGTTCGAGATCTCGCTGCCGCGTGAGGTGCTGCCGCAGTTCCTGCAGGTCTACGGCATGGTGCCCGCCGATTTTCACGCGCCGACGCTGATTACCTCGATGTTCCTGCATGGCAGTTGGATGCACGTGCTCGGGAACATGTGGTACCTCTGGATTTTCGGCGACAACGTCGAGGACCGCGTCGGGCACGGCCGCTTCATCGTGTTCTATCTGTTGTGCGGCATTGCTGCGGCGCTTGGACAGATGGCCATCGATCCGACCTCGACACTGCCGACAATCGGCGCCAGTGGCGCGATCGCCGGGATGATGGGCGCGTATTTTGTGCTCTATCCGAAATCGCGGGTCCTGACGCTGATTCCGTGGATCTTCATCCAGGTCGTCGAGATTCCCGCCGTCGTTCTGCTCGGCTTCTGGTTCCTGATGCAGCTGTTCAGCGCCGGCGCGATCGCTGTCACGGCGTCCAACGGCGGCAACGGTGGCGTCGCCTTTGCCGCGCACGTGGTCGGGTTCGTGACCGGGATGGGCGGCGTGCTCGTCTTCAAGAGGCGATCGCTCGATCCCTGGGATGGCGCCCAGTATTACTGACGGTCAGGACTTGGTGCGGAGCTGCTGCGAGATTCGGGCGATTTCGATCAGCAGCTTTTCCATTTCGGCGGCGTACTGATCGGGCGGCGTTGATTCCTTCCGCGCCTTCAACTCCTCGAACTGGGCCTCGAGAGCGATCCGGCGTTTCACCAGCACGGCCTGCGCCGCATCGGCCGGAAGCGCCACCGGCGGCTCCGGTTCGAGGTAGGTGACGCGTGCGACCGCGCCGTCGGTGCCGGGGTTCTGCGCCTCGCGTCCAATCCCGGCGCCGGTGTCGTCGAGCAGAGGCCGTTCGGTCGGCAGCTGCCCCTTCTGCTCGAACCAGTCGCGGACACCGGCACTCGCGTAGGTGAACGCCTCCCAGATCGACACCCGGCCGTTCTTGTCCAGGTCGGCAGCCGGATCGTTGAAGGCCTTGACGAAGTACTCCGGAAAGACCGTCTCGAACTGTTGCGCGGCCGCGTCAGTGGCGGTCAGGACGATTCGTCCACGACCGGCAAGCCGGCCGAGAAAGGGAAAGCTCGCGCCGGTGGTGTTCACGAAGACAACCCGGCCGGGAATCGGTCGAATCAGGTCGGCCCATTCGGTCGCGCTCAGATCCGGGCCGACCAGGTTGAACTTGGCGTCCTCGCCGTCGATCGAGGTGCCATGCCCGATCAGCAGCACCAGGAGTTGATCGTCTTTGGTGATCTTCTTTCGCAGGTCGCCGATGGCGCGCTGGACGTTTTCGCGGGTCGCTTTCTGG
>DASXIR010000268.1:0-12149 GCA_036497895.1 Vicinamibacterales bacterium
ACACGTGCGCGTAGAAATTCTCGCCGACCAGGCTGCGCGCCAGCTCCGACTGGAGCGTCGGCGTCGTCTCGTAAGCGCCGCCGCTGATCCCGGTCCATCGGGCCGCGACCGACTCCAGCACCAGGAGAATCACGTTCGGCGCACGTCGCGGTGCGGACGCGCGACTGACCCTGGCCACCGGCGGCTTGCGTCGTAGCGTCAATGAAAGCGGCGGCGTCTGGCGCAGTCCGATCGGCTCGAAATCGGTCAGATCGCCAGGAGGAAACGTGTCCGCGAGACGCACATTGCGGTCGCCGCCCAACGAGCGCGCCCACGAGGCGGCCAGGACCCACGGCGGGTTTTCCGCGATCCGCCAGTCGTAGTGCGTCGTCCAGTCGGTGGCGTAGACCCGAAACCCGACAATGACCCAAGCCGACAGCGCGATGACGATGCCGGCCGAGCGCCAGCGAGCGACAGCCGGAGCCGCCGGCATCCGCGACGCCCAGCGAACCGACGCCGCCACCAGCCCGACGTAGACAAACGGCAGCAGGGTGAGGCCGATCACGACGCCGGGAGTCAGATAGGCGGTAATCGACGACGTGATCATCCGGACGTTGCCGACCAGGTGCAGCAGCGCGACGGTCAGAAAGCCGCCGAGCACACCGAATGCGATGACACTTGCCACCGAATAGAGGGCCAGCGAGGCCATCACCAGCACGAACAGGCTGACCAGCGCTAGGGCGAGACGGGGACGCGATCCGATCAGCGTCAGGGCGGTGCGCGCCGCCGCCCACGCCGCCGCGGCCGCGAGCACGTCGCGGAAAGAAATCGCCGCGAGCGAGCGCCAGAAGTCGGCCAGGTCGGACAGATGCGGCACGCCCAGGTAACACGCCTTGGCGCCAACCAGCACCGCTCCAAACCAGGCGGCTCCCCAGAAAATCCAGCGCGACACTGGAGGCATTCTAGTTCGGGGCAACTAGATTGCCGCCGCGAACGTCTACTGAGTAACCATGGAAGCCTTCGTCAAAGACCTCCGGTACTCGCTGCGGATGTTCAGACGCAGCCCCGGCTTCACCATCGCGGCGGTGGCGGCGCTGACGCTCGGCATCGGCACGAACACCGCGATCTTCACGGTGGTGAACGCGGTACTGCTGAAGCCGGTTCCGTTCCCGGAGCCTGACCGGCTGGTGATGTTCATGAACACGTCGCCGCAGGGCTCGGGTTCCGGGGCGTCGCCGGCAAAGTTCGCCCACTGGCGCGCACAGACTGAGGTGATTCAGGACGCCGCCGCCTTTCGCACCGGGGTCATCAACCTCACCGGCGGCGACACACCCGAGCAGCTTCGTTACGGCCAGGTGTCGGCCAGCTATTTCCAGCTGTTCGGCGTACCGATCGTCCAGGGACGCGGCTTCTCGCCGGAGGAAGACCGTCCCAACGCCGAAAAGGTCGCAGTGATCAGCTCCGGCTTGTGGACGCGCCGCTTCGGCGCCGACCCGCAGATCCTCGGCCGCAGCATCTCGCTCGGCGGCGATCCCTACGTCATCGTCGGCGTGGTCGGGCCGTCGTTCGACGTCCGCGAATTCGGTCTGCAACCCGAATTGTGGACGGCGTTTCAACTCGACCCCGAGTCGAGCGACCAGGGACACTACTTTCAGGCCGCGGCTCGCCTGAAACCCGGCGTCAGCCTCGAGCGGGCAAAGGCCCGCCTGCAGGTGTCCGCCGCCGACTTCACGGCGAGGTTTCCCAGCGCGCTCGGTCCGAATGAGAGCTTCAGCGTCATACCGTTCCAGGAAGCGTTCGTGCAGAACGTGCGATCGCTGTTGTGGGTGCTGGCCGCGGCCGTCAGCTTCGTGTTGTTGATCGCGTGCGCCAATGTCGCCAACCTGTTGCTGGTCCGCGCGACCGCTCGCAAGCGCGAAATCGCCATCCGTTCCGCGATTGGTGCGGGACGCGGACGAATTCTCCGCCAGTTGCTCACCGAGAGCGTGGTGTTGTCGCTTGCCGGCGGCGCGCTCGGCCTGGTGCTCGGCGTCGTCGCGATCCGATCGCTGCTGGCGATCAACACCGCCAACCTGCCCCGGCTCGGCGAACACGGATCGGCGGTCGCCGTCGACTGGCGCGTGCTCGCCTTCACGCTCGCGGTTTCGCTGGGCACCGGCATCCTGTTCGGCCTGCTTCCAGCGCTGCAGGGGTCGCGCACTGATATCAACGCGACCCTGAAAGAGAGCGGCGGGCCGTCAGGCACCGCGTTCCGCCACAACAAGGCGCGCTCGCTGCTGGTGGTGAGCGAAGTGGCACTGGCGCTGATCCTGTTGATTGGGTCCGCACTGCTGATCCGGACGTCGATGGCGCTGCGCGACGTGGATCCGGGATTCGACACCCGCAATGTGCTCACCATGCGGATGTCTCTCGCCGGTCCGAGGTTCGCGACCACGGCGGGCGTGGCGCAAATGGTGCGCGACGCCACCGATCGTCTGAACGCGGTGCCTGGCGTGGAGATCGCGACTGCGACCTGCTGCGTGCCGCTGCAGGGCGGTTTCGGCCTGCCCTTCACCATCGTCGGGCGGCCGCTCGACAAGGCGCCGTTTCACGGCGGCGGCAACTGGTTCACGGTGTCGTCAGGATATTTCGAAGTCTTCAAGATTCCCGTGAAGCACGGTCGCACCTTCAACGTGCGCGACGATGGCGCGGCGCCCCCGGTCGTGATCATCAACGAGACGATGGCCAGGCGCTTCTGGACCAACGGCGCCGACCCGATGAACGATCGGCTCGTCATCGGCAAAGGCGTGATGCGCGAGTTCGCAGGCGAGCAGCCGCGGCAAATCGTCGGCATTGTCGCCGACAGCCGCGACGGCGGGCTCAACAGCGATCCCGGCCCGACGATGTTCATTCCGCAGGCGCAGCAGACCGACGCCGTCAACGCGCTGAACACGCGCATCGCACCGATCGCATGGGTCGTCCGCACGCGCATGGAGCCGCACACGCTGATCGGACCGGTCACCGAGCAATTGCGCCAGGTCACCGGCCTGCCGGTCTCCGATATCCGCACCATGGACGAGATCGTCGTGCTCTCGACGTCTCGGCAGCGGTTCAACATGCTGTTGATGGCGGTGTTCGGCGGCTCGGCGCTTCTGCTGGCGGCGATCGGGATCTACGGCTTGATGGCGTATTCGGTGGCGCAGCGGACGCAGGAGATCGGCATCCGGCTGGCACTCGGAGCCGGCGGATCCGCGGTGCGACGGATGGTCATGATTCAGGGCATGCGCCTGGCGCTCGTCGGCGTCGTGATCGGCATCGCGGCGGCGTACGGGCTCAGTCGATTCATCTCCAGCTTTCTCTTCGGGGTCAAGGCCCTCGACCCGATCGTATTCGCGGGCATTCCATTACTGCTGACCGCCGTCGCGCTGCTTGCAGTGTGGCTGCCGGCGCGGCGCGCCAGCCGGGTCGATCCGGTCATCGCGTTGAGAACGCAATGATCTACCGGTTCGGCGTGTTCGAGTTCGACCCAGCGACGGGAATTCTGTCGCGCGCGGGCCGGACTGTTGCGCTCGAGCCGCAGCCCGCGCGGGCGCTCGCGCTGCTACTCAGCCGTGGCGGCGAGATCGTGACGCG
This sequence comes from Vicinamibacterales bacterium, assembly GCA_036497895.1. GTDB lineage: Bacteria > Acidobacteriota > Vicinamibacteria > Vicinamibacterales > CAVVIG01 > CAVQFC01. Next base: position 3,592 of record DASXIR010000268.1, read on the forward strand.
AGAGGAGTTACGCGCGCAGTTGTGGGGCGCAGATACGCACGTGGATTTCGATCGCGGGCTCGCCTACTGCGTCGGCCAATTGCGGACCGCGCTTGGCGACACGGCAATCAATCCGCGATTCGTGCAGACACTGCCCAAGCGCGGCTTCAAGTTCGTCGCGCCGGTAACGCAGGCGGTGCCGATGATGAGCGCGGCGACCGCAGAAACCACGCTGCCCGCCTCGATAGACCACCGCAACTCGAGGTCACGGCGCCCCAGTTCCGCATGGATTGCTGTTGCTGGCGCCGTCGCCGTAATCGCGCTCGCCGCCGCCTGGGCCCTGATGCACCGAACTCCGGCGCCAAGATCGATCGTCGCGGTCGCGGTGTTCGACAACGAGAGCGGAGATCCGTCGCACGAACGAGCGGTCGCTGGACTGTCGGACGTCATCGTCGAACGGCTGACCGCGATCGGACCGGCCCGGATTGGCGTCAATGGCAACGCTCACGTGCTTCGCGAGCCCCGTGCCGCACGAGATCTGAAGGCTGTGGTGCAGGACACGCGCGCCGCATTCCTCGTCTCCGGTCAGCTGCAGAATCGCGAGGGCCACTTGTCCCTGCTGATGCAGCTGATCCGGCTCGACGACGGAACCCATGTCTGGGTCCAGCGGATCTCGCGCCCGGCCGGCGATCCGCTGGACACGCTCGACGATGACGTCGGGCGGATGGTCGAGGACGCGGTCCGGCGCTTCGTGCTCGTCCCTCAACCGCGCGCCTAACCCATGGTGCCGCGCCGGCTTAATTCCTCGCCGTTTCCTCGGTGGCGCTCGACCGGCGCTCGACATATCGTCCGTGGATGCCGCAAAGCCGTCGCCAGTTCATCCGAACCGTTCCCACGTTCGGCGCCTTCCTGATGGCGGACCAGGCCGGTTCGAAGTCCCTGGACTGGCCTGCGCCGCCCAACCCCGCTGCGATGGACGACTCGTTTCCAGCGCTCCATCCGGCGCTGGCCAAGGAAATGGTCGGCGTGTCGCACTCCAGCCTGGCGCGAGTGAAAGAGCTGCTGCAGCAGCACCCGGCGCTGGCGAAGGCGTCATGGGACTGGGGATACGGCGACGCCGAAACCGCGCTCGGTGCAGCGTCGCACGTCGGCCAGCGCGCGATCGCGGAGCTCCTGCTCGAGACCGGTGCGCCACCCACGTTGTTTTCCGCGACGATGCTGGGCCAACTGGACGTGGTGAAGGCGCTGATGACGTCGACCCCGGGACTGCAGCGCCTGCGCGGGCCGCACAGCCTGTCATTGATGGTGCATGCGCGGGCCGGCGGGCCACCGGCCGACGCCGTCGTGAAGTATCTGGAAGCGCTCGGCGATGCCGGATTGTCGATGCCCGACGAGCCGCTGTCGGCCGAGGAACGAGCGCGTCTCGACGGGCGATATGTGTTCGGCGATCGTCCGCGCGACGTGTTCATCGTGAGCACGAAGCCGAATCAGGTCGCGATCGAGCGCCTCGGCGCGACCAGTCGAACTGTAATGCACCTGGGTCAGCTGGAATTCACCGCGCCTGGCGCCCCGGCGGTGCGCATCCGCTTCGAACGCGATGGAGCATCAATCACCGCGCTCACGCTGTCCGATCCGGACCTCGTCGTTCGCGCGCAGCGACGCGGCTGAACACCCTCAAGTCGCTGTCGGCCCCGGCGTGTCACGTGTGATACAATGCGTGCGTCGGTGGAAGTCTTGCCAGTGCTGTGCTGCCTTTCGAGCGTAACGAGTTTCTAGCTCGCTCCTCCTGAAATCCCGCTAAGCGACGAGACGACGATCGACCCACGAGTCCGGAACGGACCGTTGGGACGCGTCCGCACGGGCGGCCGCGATTGTCGCAAGCGCGACAGAGGAGTTAGTAGAGATGGGTCGCAGATTATACGTGGGAAATCTTCCGTACGAAACGGGAGAAAACGATCTTCAGGACTTGTTCGCGCGCGCGGGCACGGTGGACACGGTGAAAGTGATGCGCGACATGGCCACCGGCCGTGCGCGCGGCTTCGCCTTCGTCGAGATGAGCACCGATGCGGAGGCGCAGAAGGCGATCACCGAGCTGAACGACTTTCAGCTGGGCGGCCGCGGCCTGACGGTCAACGAGGCGCGTCCCAAGCCGGAGCGTTCGGGTGGATTCGGCGGCGGCGGTGACTACGGTGGCGGCGGCGGAAATCGTCGCGGCCGTTCTGAGCCGCGCTGGTAAGTTCGCGCTCTAACGTTCGAGGGGCCATCCGCCGAATCCGGCGCGATGGCCCTTTTGTTTTTCGCTCCCGACATCCATTTCCTGAGTCTCCTCAGGACAATCGTATCTGTCAGCGAATAGCCCGGCTGTCCGGCGGCAACGCTGCGGAAGCCGGGCGTTTGAACGCGCGATAGCGCTCCACCGCGGCAGCGACCGCCAGGGACTCCGACGCAGTCGGCCTGGTCAGCAGGCGAGTCGTGACCGCGACGCTGTCGCGCCTCTCGGTTCGCGCCCACGTTCCCGCCACCTTGCCGTTGATCACCACGATCGGAGCGAAGATTCCGTTGCGTGTGGCGGAGGCGTGCACTGGATCGAGTGCCGCGCTCCGATCCCGGTAAGCGACCAGATATTCGTCGTACGGCGGCAGAAGCGTCGCGTGAGGCGATCGGAGTGCCGCCGCGGAACCGTCGGCTGACACGGGCTCGCCGGACCAGTAGACGTCACCCTCCACGACGCTTCGCCGCAGACGTGGACGCGCGATCTCGAGCGCTGACCGAGCCGATGCCGCGTCGAGGCCCGACCACCATCTGAAGTCGTCTGCCTTCGCGGGACCGTGACTGACGAAGTAGCGACGCGCCAGCTCCGCCAGCGCTTCGTCGCGATCGAGGCGACGCGATGGCGGCAACCAGTCGTCAACGAGCGCGAACCTGTGCTGATTGCCATCCCGGGCACCGAAGCAAATCACGCCGTGATGCGCCAGCCACCAGAGGATGTGCATGCCTCGGCTTTGCGCCGTGCGGACGCCGGCGGATTCGAGCCGCTGATAGAGTGCGCGCCGCTCGAGCTGACGTCCGCCCTCGAGCGAACGTTCGACGATGCGACGGCAGCGCGTCAGCGTCCTGGCATCAAGTTCGACGGCGGTGAGGCGCCGCGTCGTGCCAGCGACGATCCGCGGCGCCAGGGTCGCCAGCATCCAGCGGAGATCGTCAGCGGCGACAAAGTGCAGCGTGCCGCGCAGCGGCCAGCTCCGCACGATCACGCGATCGGTGAGCGCCTGCTCCACCGCCGCGTGCGTCGCGCCTTTGGTGCGAAGGCCGACGGCCCATAGCGCGCCGTCGAAGTCCTGGGCCTGGACCGCGCCAAACCAACGGACCGTAGCGGCCGGGCTCGTGAACAGCGCGCCGATCAGGCGCTGGTGGCGCAGGCGCTGCCGAACCAAATCCACAGGCTCAGGTCCAGATGCCGAGCCGGCGTCGGAGCGCCACGATCTGGCCCACGTGATACGCGTCGTGATCGGCGACCAGCAGGATCTCGCGGAGATAGGTCTGACCGGTGCCATGCGGAATGGCCGCGAGGAGATCGATTTTCGGGTTGGCCGCGAGGCGCTGCATCTTCTTTCGATCGCGCCGAATCGCGGCCACTGCCTTGGTCCACGCCTGCGCATTGCGAGGCGCGGCCGTCCGGGGCCAGTAATCATCCGGCCATTTCTTCGCCCGATACTTCGCCGACACGCAGAACTCGAGAATGTCGGCCTGTGCCATCCGCAGATGCTCGACCAGCTGCCAGGCGGAGTGCTCGTCGCCGACCGGGACGACGCCGCGCAGCGCCGCGGGAAAGCTCTTGACCGCACGCTCGAACGTGACGTGCGCCTCACCAGAGCCCAGCAACTTGGCCAGCTGCGCCCGCAGTGCTTTCTCACTCATGGGTCACCTCCCTCACCTGATCGCCGCAGCGCTGCGTTTCTGTGTTCAGAGCACTCGAATCAGGTCGGAACGCGTAATGATGAACGTTTTGTCGGTCTTGAAGTCCCGCACCAGCACCGCCGGACTCTGCGGCGTGATCATCGTCGACAGCAGATCGACCGGAGTCGAGACGTCGGCGAAGGGAAACGCCGGCTGCATGATCGACTCGACCGGCTGCGCGCGCACATTCGGGTTACGCACCATCTCGTTGTAGAGCTGCGTTTCGTTGAGCGAGCCGACCAATCGATTGTCGCGCGTGATCGAAATCTGTGAGAAGTCGTGCTCGCTCATCAAACGCACGGCGTGCTCGACCGGCTCCTCCGACTCGAGCGAGCGCAGCTCGCCCGACAGTCGCATCGACACCAGATCGCGTGCGGTCATCCCGTGCTTCTCGATGAAGCCTTTCTCCCGCATCCAGTCGTCGTTGAACATCTTCCCCAGATAGCGCGTCCCGTGATCGTGGAAAATCACCACGATCACATCCTCGTCGACGAAGCGATCCTTGAGCTGGAGCAGTCCGGCCATCGCCGAGCCCGCGGAGTTGCCGGCGAAGATGCCTTCCTCGCGCGCGATCCGCCGGGTCATGATCGCCGCGTCCTTGTCCGTCACCTTCTCGAAATGATCGATGACGCTGAAGTCGACGTTCTCGGGCAGGAAGTCTTCCCCGATACCCTCGGTGATGTACGGGTAGATCTCGTGCTTGTCGAAGATGCCGGTCTCTTTGTATTTCTTGAACACCGAACCGTAGGTGTCGATGCCCCACGCCTTGATGCTGGGATTGCGTTCTTTCAGATAGCGTGCGGTGCCGGAAATGGTGCCGCCGGTGCCGACGCCGACGACCAGTTGCGTGATCGCGCCCTCGGTCTGCTCCCAGATTTCCGGTCCGGTCTGCTGGTAGTGCGCTTTCGAGTTGGAGGGATTGTCGTACTGATTCGCCTTCCACGAGTTCGGCACTTCCTTCACCAGCCGCGACGACACCGAATAGTACGACCGCGGGTCTTCGGGATCGACGTTGGTCGGGCAGACGATGACATCGGCGCCGAAGGCACGCAGGGCATCGACTTTCTCTTTCGACTGCTTGTCGGTGGTCGTGAAGATGCACTTGTAGCCTTTGACCACCGCCGCCATCGCCAGGCCCATGCCGGTGTTGCCCGAGGTGCCCTCGATGATCGTGCCGCCGGGTTTCAGCAGGCCGGCGCGCTCGGCGTCTTCGATCATCTGGACCGCCATCCGGTCCTTGATCGAGTTGCCGGGATTGAAGGTTTCGACCTTGGCCAGCACGGTGCCCTTGACCAAGCCCTTCGTGATCTTGTTGATGCGAATCAGCGGCGTGTCGCCGATGGCATCGAGGACGTTGGCGCAGATTTTCTTCACGCACCAAGTCTATACTGAGCCTCTGATGCCGAAGCTCATCGCCGCGCCCACCATCGTCGCTGCCGCAGGGACGAAACCGAAGACGATTGAGGAATTCGCTGGTCGCGTGAATTCGGGCCACGGGGACGTGAGCGTGGCGAGGATGACATCACCAGCTGGCTGGCTCGAGCCGGGTCAGCGTCCGGAGTTCGAGGAAATCACGCTGGTGCTGCGCGGCATGGTTCGCGTCGAGCACGAGGCCGGAGTGCTGGAAGTCCGTGCCGGCCAGGCCGTCGTCACCGCGCCGGGAGAATGGGTCCGCTACAGCACGCCTGAAGCAGACGGCGCGGAATATGTCGCCGTCTGTCTCCCTGCGTTCTCACCGTCAACGGTCCATCGGGACCATTGAGGCGTCAAGGCGCCCCGCTCACTCGTGGAACCGGGCGATGCCAAAGCCGAAGTCGGGCGCCCACCCAGTAAGGACCACTTGCGCTCCTCCTCGGAACACCTGCTTGTCGGCGTTCGATGTCAACGCAGTCTTGAGGTCCGCCGGCTTCTTGCTCGTCGGTCCCCACGCCGCCCAGCCTGACTGCGATCGCATGGCTGCGATGATTCCGGCGGTTACTGCGGCCGCCGCCGACGTACCCGTGTCGGCAACCCGATCGTCGGAGCCGATGAAGTTCCCATACGAACTGACGTCCGGCTTGTCTTGAACAAACTTCCCTGGCCCCTGCGATGAAATCGGGAGAACGGACTTTCCGGCGTCAATCGCGGCAACAGTGATCACTTCGGGGAGTGAGTTGGCGCCACCGATCACGACGGTGCCGGGCGCTGCTGAACAGCCTCGATTGCCAGCAGAGAAAACGACGTCGGCTCCTTCTCTTACGAGCTCTTTGACGGCCAGGGTAAACGGGTGGGTCGGATCGCTGAAGTAAGGGACAGTTCCCGGCGGCAGGCTGCTGTCATTGTCGGACGCCGTCCAGCTGTTCGATACCACCAGCGCCTGATACTTTTGTTTCAACGCCGATCCTGGCTCGGTCAACTTGTTCAGGAGGAAACCGTACGCCTCCAGAGCATCCGACAGGGCGCCATCAGCCGCGGTCGAGATTCGAATGTCTGTAATTGACGCATTGCGGGCGCCGATCGAAACGTCGTACGCGCACATTTCCCCATGCCAGTTCCCTCCCTCAGCATCTCCTGGCGTCCCCTTGGCGTGCGATGCAACCATGCCGAAGTTGGAATCAAACATCGATCCGGCTTCGGTCACCGTCAATTTGTCGAACCCATCGCCGACAATAGCGACCAGGACATGGCCGCCAGGCGTTGGAAGATCCGCAAGTCCTGAGTTACTCGCCACATCGTCGACATTGTCCGAGGTGCCGTCCGGGTCTGCGCACGAGTCGTCAGCCGCGCTGTTGAACGCGAGCGCTGGATCGCTGAATATGCCGCTGAATCCAGCCTGGACGGATAGGGTTCGGAGCAGGGTTGGGAGGTCTGCGGGCCGTACGGTGCCGCGGACAACGAATGTGTTGGTGCGTTCTGGCCGAATCGGGCTGGACCCCGGTGGCTGAACCACAATCGGCCCGAGACGTCGAGCCGTAACGGCCGCGCCACTGGCCTGTGCAGGAGACGGCGCAGGCAAGTGAACCGCTACGGAACCGAAGCTTACGTCGAGGGCGAAGTACGGTGATGGATTCTGGACCCAGGCTGGTGCGTTGGCAAGGGGAAATTTTGAGTCCATGGTGTATCCGCCGTCGGGCATCGCGACTTGCGGTACGAAACCAATCATTACCCCCACGCGATCGGTCACTGCTGGGACAACTCGGCTGGATCCTGGGCGCGGATATCGCGGATGCCGAAGCGCCACGCGGGTCACCGGGTGCGGCGCCGGTGGCCGCCTCTGCCTGGCGCAGAAGGCGGCGATGGCGATCATAAGTGTCAATCCGACCGCGAGAGCTCGACGCATGCTACGGGTGCTCATGGCAGTTTCTCTAGCCTAGGACGGGACAATCAAGCCGAGGGCGGGCAGCAACCGCATTCCGGGCTGTTGTCGATATTGCAGGCGGGGTCGTCGTCCCAGAGGGGCACGGGAAGCTTGTCGTCGTTCCCTTTCCCTAGCGGTGACGGATCCATCATCTGGTAATACGCGAGCACATCCTCCAACCGGCTGCCATTTTTTTCGAAACTCTTCTTCTGCAATGGAAGATTGAGGATACCGGCATTGATGGTTTGGCTCTTGGTCAGCAGAACGATCGTCGATTGGCTACCGTTCGAGCGCGATTTCAACACCAGCGAAATCGGGCCCGCATCCTTGATACGAAGCCGCACGGTCTGCTTCAGTGCTCTCGACTTGCCGTTGACCCTCCATTTTCGATTGTCGCGTGGGCTCAGCTGATCTGTGCCCTCGAAATCCTGCTCCACTGACCCATGCGCGGTCTCGAATTGCGCCTGTGACACGTTGCCAACCTGGCCCCAGTCGAGCGGCTCACCCTTCGACAGGTCGCTCATCTTCAGCACCCAGCCCATAGAGTTCCAGTCAGCGCCGTGAAGAGTGGGGCAGAGACCAACGGGAGTGTTATTGACTTTCAACACCGGCGTCTTGAGGTCCGCGACCGCCACCGTGACATACATGTCCTCCAGGCTGTAGATGATGTGATTTCCGTCGACGCCGGAAGGATGGGTCGTTGACGCGTTAACATCGACGCCGCCGCGTGGCACCAACAACACCGCGCGATGTTCGTGCTCCTTGTCCGCCGGGTAGCCTTTGAGCATCGCGACGCGTAGCGGATCGCCTGGTGCCGACGGCAACACAAACGAGCACATCCCATGAAAAAACAGCTGCAGCCCTCTGCGCCCACCGAGGGAAAACACCCCAGGCAAACTCCCCATGGGTGGCTCTAGCATAGGTGTCGTCGGGGTCACATCGGGTGGTACTTTGTGTCCGCAGGCCGTAGCCACCGTGCCCGCCGCGGCGAGGAACCCGGCTTGAAGAATCTCTCTCCGTTCCATGTTCAACCTCCTTAGCATGAGTCGTTACCTTCGATCAGGGCGCGACGCTGACCGTCGAACCCAGGAGAACAGTGGCCGCCCAGTTCATCGAGTTCTGCGGCCGATCGTGCAGGATCGCAAGTTGCGCCAACTGCAAAGCTTTTGCTGCCGACAATCCTCGAACATAGCCACGATGAAACTCGGTAAACAGTCGTCGAGACGTTTCGTCGTCTACCTCCCACAACGTACCGAGAACCTGCGGCACTCCTCTTGCGAGGAAT
>DASXIR010000269.1:0-4473 GCA_036497895.1 Vicinamibacterales bacterium
GCGCAGAACTTGCCGGCGATCTGCTTGACGTGCGAGGTGTCGATGCCGGCGGCCTCGAGCCATTGGCGGTAATCGCCGAAGTCCTCGCCGGCACTGGCCATCAGCAACGGCCGTTCCCCCAGCAGCGCGAGCGTGTACGCAATATTCGGTGCGCAGCCGCCGCGCCGTTTGTCCATCGAGTCAACCAGGAAGCTGAGGCTGACCCGCTTCATGTGTTCGGGCAGAAAATGTTCGGTGAACTTGCCGGGGAACGACATCAGGTAGTCGTAGGCGATGGAGCCGGTGACGACAATATTCATTTCACATACCGTCCGATGATGGGCGCGAGGTCTTTTTTGGTCTGCTCAGGCACCAGCGCCGCCTGAGTGATAATCGCGGTCGCGAGCGCATCCTTGCAGCCACAGGCACGCGTGCCGGAAATGGTCTCGACCGCATCCGCGATCGTCTTCTGAGCGGTCGCCGCGTTCTGCGTCAGGTTGGCGATGATCAGATCGACGGTCACCGAATCGTGACCGGGATGCCAGCAGTCGTAGTCGGTCACCAGCGCCAGCGTCGCGTAGCAGATCTCGGCTTCTCTCGCCAGTTTCGCCTCCTGAAGATTGGTCATGCCGATGACGTCCATCCCCCACGAGCGATAGAGCCGCGATTCGGCCAGCGTCGAGAACTGCGGTCCTTCCATGTTGACGTAGCAGCCGCCGCGATGCACGGTGGCGCCGACCTTTTCGGCCGACGCGGCGGCGATGCTCGACAGTTCGCCGCACAACGGGTGAGCGAACGCCACGTGCGCGACGATGCCGTGGCCGAAGAACGTGCTGATCCGGCCCTGGGTCCGGTCGAAGAACTGATCCGGCACGACGATGTCGAGCGGCTTGTATTCCATCTTGAGGCTGCCGACCGCGCTCGCCGACAGGATGCGCTCAACACCGAGCACCTTCATCCCGTAAATGTTGGCGCGGAAATTCAATTCGGACGGCAGGATGCGATGCCCCGCGCCATGCCTCGCCAGAAACGCAACCCGCTTGCCGCGCAATGTGCCGGTCACATACGGCCCGGAGGGATCGCCGAACGGTGTTCTGACGGTTTTCTCTTCGCGGTGGGTCAGCTCCGCCATGTCGTACAGGCCGCTGCCGCCGATGATGCCAATCTGAATGTCGTTGGTCATAGTTGTTTGAGAGGTCCAGTCACCGCCGGCGCATGAAGGACACGAGGCGCGCCCTGGTCAAATCAGCGCGGGATCGACCCGGCGCTTGCCGTCTTCTTCCCGAATATAGCCCGCCGCGACCGCCGGGTCGTGTTCGAAGAACACCAGCGTCTGCTTCTCGATGGCGTCGCTCACAAACCGCTTCTTGGCCGCGAGCGTATCCATCGGATACAGATCGAAGCCCGTGATCCAGCGGTCTGACACATGAGCCGTTGTCGGCATGATATCGGCAACGAACGCCGCGGTCTTTCCGCCAGACTCGATCATGACGATCTGGTGGTGCATCGTGTGACCACCAGTACGCCGGACTTTCACGCCGGGCATGATCGTCGCGTCATCGTCCACCAGCTGCAGGACGCCCGCGTCAGCGAGTGGTACGTAATTATCCGCCAGATAACTGGCGCTGTTGCCTCCAGGCAGGCAGACCGCGTCATCCCACTCGCCGCGGCGAACGATGTACTGAGCGCGCGGGAAGCGGGGACGCAGTTTCCCGCCTGTGTCGCGAACAGTAAAACCGCCGGAGTGGTCGAAGTGCAGATGGGTGGCCAGCACGATGTCGATGTCGCCCGGCGTCAAGCCCGCTTCGGCCAGCGTGTGATCCAGGTTTCGAGTGCGATCGACCCCATAGCGATCGTGAAACGCCGCGCTTTCCTTGTCGCCGACACCCGCATCGATGAGCATGGTGCGGGCGCCGCGAACAATCAGTGGACGCATCGCGAGCGTGATGCGGTTGCGTTCGTCGGCCGGCGCCCGTTTCTCCCATAAGGGCTTCGGCACGACTCCGAACATCGACCCGCCGTCGAGTCGAAAACAACCGTCCGACAGCGAAATCAGCTCGAGATCGCCGAGAGCATGCCTGGAGACTTCGGCTCGGAAAACGGACTGCGGCTGTTTCAGCTCCACCAGCACTCCGTGGGCGCTGGACGGATGGATGAACGCGACCAAGGCGCCCTCGGCGCCAGGGCGGGGCTGCTCGTCGATCAATCGGACACCGCGCGACTTCAAGTGCGCCAGCGCCGCGACGATGTTTTCGACGCGGAACGCGATATGGTGGATGCCCGCGCCGCGTTTGTCGATGTATCTGGCAATCGCGGATTCCGGCGATGTCGCCTCGAGCAGCTCGAGTTTCGAGTCACCGGCCGGCAGGAAATGCGCGCGGACCCGCTGAGACGCGACTTCTTCCGGCGCTTCGATCTCGAGGCCGAGCGCGTCGTGGAAGAACGACAGTGACGCGGACAGGTCCTTGACCGCGATGCCGACGTGATCGATCACAGCCTTCACTCGACTGAAGCCTTCCCTTCACCAACAGGACACGACGCGCACGAAGCACTCGCCGGCATCCGCTATTTCGCCAGGGCTCGCTGCAGCAAATCGTTGGCTGCCGTATACGGATCGATCTCGCGCGTCGCGATGCGGTCCACGATCGTCCCGAGTTCTCCCGGTTCCAGAACGTCGCGCTCGAGGTGGTCCATGAACCGCTTCGAGACCAGCTCGCGCAATCGGTATTCACTTCGCGTCTTGCGCCTGGCCGCCTCGCTGCCGGCGGCGTGAATGCGAAATGCGGTGATCGCCTGAGCGACCTCGGCGATGCCGGCGCCGCTTGTCGCGACGGTCTTCAGCACCGGTGGCCGCCACTCGCCGCTGTGATACGTGTGCAGGGCAAGGTTGGCTTCGACCGATCCAACCAGCCGGTCAGCGCCCTCCCGGTCTGCCTTGTTGATGACGAAGATATCGGCAATTTCCATGATCCCGGCCTTCAGCGCCTGGACTTCGTCGCCGGTTCCCGGCACCAGCGTCACGATCGAGATGTCGGAGGTGCGAATGATGTCCACCTCGTCCTGCCCGACACCGACGGTCTCGATGATCAGGATGTCCTTTCCGGACGCATCGAGCACGAGGGCGGCGTCGCCGGTCGCGCGCGACAGGCCGCCGAGGTGCCCTCGCGTCGCCATGCTCCTGATGAACACGCCTTCGTCTGACGCGTGAGTCTGCATGCGAAGGCGATCGCCGAGGACCGCGCCGCCACTGAACGGGCTGGTGGGATCGACCGCGATGACCCCGACCGATGGAAACGCAAAAGACTCCGGCGCATCCGGCGGCCGCTGGGTCCGCAAGTGCGTTACCAGGCGATCGACCAGCGTGCTCTTTCCGGCGCCGGGCGGGCCGGTGACGCCAATCAGGTAGGCGCGGCCGGTGTTCGGAAAGATGGCCCGGACCAGAGCGGCGCTCGCCGGATCCTCGTCCTCGATCAGCGAGATGGCGCGGGCGACCGCGCGGGGCTCGCCCGCCTGCACGCGTTCAGCCAGGGTCGAGGTCACGATCGCGACAGCAGCTGACGCGCGATGACCAGGCGCTGGATCTCGCTCGTCCCCTCCCCAATCGTCGTCAGCTTGACGTCGCGGAAGTATTTCTCGGCCGGATAGTCCTTCACGAACCCATAGCCGCCGTGAATCTGCACGCAGTCGTCGGCCACTTTGACCGCAATTTCGCTGGCGTATAATTTCGCCATCGACGACTCGAGCGTGGTCCGGCTACTGCGGTCCTTGAGGTAGGCCGCGCGGTAGGTCAGCAGCCGCGCCGCCTCGATTTTTGTTGCCGCGTCCGCGAGCTTCCATTGAATCGCCTGAAAGCTCGCGATCGTCTTTCCGAACGCCTTGCGCTCGCGCGCGTAGCTGAGTGCGGCTTCATACGCGCCCTGGGCCAGGCCCACCGCGAGTGCGGCGATGCCGATTCGGCCGGCGTCGAGGACCTGCATGGTGTTGACGAATCCCTGGCCCTCCTCGCCGACCAGACGATCGGCCGGAATCGCGCAATTGTCGAACAGCACCTCGCTGGTGTCACTCGCGCGCATGCCGAGCTTGTCTTCCTTCTTGCCTGGCGCCATGCCCGGCGTCCCTTTTTCGACGATGAAGGCGGAGATGCCCTTGGGACCGGCGGCGCGATCGGTGACCGCCATCACCACCATGACGTCACCGACCCGGCCGTGGGTCGTGAAGGTTTTCGATCCGTTCAGTACCCAGCCGTCCGCCGTGCGTGTCGCGTGCGTACGCATCCCCGCGGCGTCGCTGCCGGATGTGGACTCGGTCAGTCCCCAGGCGCCGATTTTTTCGCCGCGCACGAGCGGCACGAGGTAGGTCTGCTTCTGGGCCTCGCTGCCGAACTTGAGGATGTGCGACGAACAGAGGCCGTTGTGTGCCGCCACCGACAGCGACACCGCCGGATCGACGCGCGCGATCTCCTCCATGCAGATGCAGTAGTCGATCGCCGACATC
>DASXIR010000270.1:0-19115 GCA_036497895.1 Vicinamibacterales bacterium
ATTGCACCCGGTTGCGCGATACGGTGCGTTCGCGTACTCGGGCACCAGCGCAAAACGGCTGACCAGACGGCCCTCGACGTCATAGAGCTCGACGGCGGAAGTCAGACGGTAGGTTGCCAGGTCGGTCCGCGACCAGACGAGGAAAGCTCGATCGGTGGTCGGCGCGGCCGCATTGCCACCGAACACGAACGAATACAGCGACGGAATCGCGTCGATCTGATCGACCGCGCGCTGCAGGCGCCGCTGCAGATCCTCGCGCTGGCTGATCGCCTGCGGACCGAACTCCATCGCGACGAGCCGCTCTTTGGCCTCGGTCGCGTGTGCCAGCATCGACGGGTACAGCGCCATCGAAGGCGCGAGCAGTGCCAGAAAGAACACCAGCAGGCGAGCGGTCTGGGAGAAGCGCCGAATCCGTCCGTTGCCGCGCGCCAGCGCCAATGCGGCGCCGCCCGATACGAGCAGCGCCACCCAGAGCGGCCCGAGCGGGACCGGGACGGTCGCGGTCCTCGCGAGAACCGTCGTCAACAGCGATCCGGCGAACCACCCGCCAGCCGCGAGCAGGCGCCAGAACCTCGTCCGCGGCGTTCGGCACAGCATCGCCGGGACGCGGATCACGACGGCCGCTCCCCAGACGACGGATGCGTGCAGCAGCACCAGAGCGAACTCCACTGCGAATCGAGCCCCGCTGATCGGGTGTAGCGAAAAGTGAAGCAGGTTGAGATCGGTGTCGGCAACGACGCGACGAAGCAGATCTTCGTAGCCCCAGAACAGGGCTGCGCTCGCGACGCCAGCCACCAGGTATCCCAGACCGACCATCAGCATGGCCCCCGCTGTCCGCGAACAGACCGGCGGCCGTGGCCGTGCGAATCGCCGATGTTCGACGAGATCCATGACCAGCCAGACCACCGCTGCCATCGTCAACGTCGTGAGCAGGAGATCGAGCGGCGTCGGGCCGGCCGCGGCAAACGGTTCCAAGGCGAAGAAGAGCACGCTCCGTGCACCGGTGACGATCACGACCAGCGTCGCAGTGGTCAGGAGAAAGACGGTGCTTTTGTGGGTGCGCCTGCGCAGATCGACCAGCGGCCCGGCGCACAACAGCAGCGTCACAGCCAGAACGATCATCACCGCGGCCCACGTGCCGCTGCGCCAGCCGGCGCGCGCGGCTGCGAGATCGGCGGGAAGGACTTCCACTTCAAAAAGAGCGCCTCCGCCAGGCGCCGAAATCACAAAGGTGAAAGGTCGATCAGAAGCCGGCACGTCACCGACACGCGCGCGGACCCGGACCGCGACCAGCGACGTTGCCAGAAGGAAGGTGTTGTTCGGGTCCGACGCACTCTGCAACGGACCGAGCGCCTGTTCAACGACGACCGTCGCGATGCGGGGTGCCGGAAACGCTGGAACCGGCTCGACTCGAATGAGGCTCGGACCGAATCCACCGGAGGCGACCAGCAGAGCGGCGGGACCGTCCAATCGCTCTCGAGGCAGGTCCAGCACCCGCCCGCCCCACGCCAGCGGCGTCGAATCGCTGTCGTAAATCGTGATTCCGGTGCGTCCCCCTTCGGCATCGCCGAGCGCTGCGCCGACGATGTCGAACAGCCGCCTGATGGCAGCCTGATCGCGCGGCATTCGCCGGATCGCCGCTTCCTGACGGGTGATCTGCTCGGACATCGCACCGAGGGTCGCGGCACCCGCGTCGATCCTCTGCTCTAGCTCGAGCTGGACTTTTGCCAGCGCCGCTTCGTCGGAGGCCCCGAACCGGGCTCGTCCGAGAGCCCAACCGCTCAAGCCGACGAGCAGGGCGAGAGCGGCGCCGACGCGCACGATGCGCAGGATGCGCAGGATAGAGGTCACGTCTGAATGACAGGATACACGGGTGTTATAGTGAAATCGATTGGACCTGAAACACCTTCTGAAGCGCGGTGCGCTGCTCGCCGCCGCCAACTGGCCGACCGTCGCAATCCAATTCATCGCCGAAACCACGTTTACCGTGCTGCTGGCAGTGCCAATGATTGGGGCCGCGATTCTGGTCGCGGTCATGCTGGGCGGAGATTTGGCCGACCTGCTTCACGGTAGCTTGAAGGAAATCTTCACCACCATCGCCAGCACGCTGATGGCCGTCCCGGTCGCGCTGGTCGCATTCATTACCGCGTTCAGCCTGGTGCTGTTCGGCGGATCGCTGCTGCTGTTTCTCGTCAAGGGCGGAACGGTGGACGTGTTGATCGCGGCGCATAAGGCTGCCGGCCCGATCGAGCGGCAACCGCTCGGATTCGAAACGCTGCGCGGTGCATCGCGATTCAGCATGGACGCGTTCGTCGAGGGGTGCCGCCGGCTCTTTCGGCCGTATCTGGCGCTCGGCCTGGCGTTGATGGCGGTGTATGCCGTGTCGTTCGTCGGATACCTCGCGTTCGTCGCCTACGGTTACCGCGCGGCCGACGGCCGGGCGCTGGTCATCGGCTGGACGCTGATGGCGGCGATGGCCGCGGCGATACTGCTGGCGTGGTTCCGGGTCGTCAATCTCCTGTACATCGTGATGCAGGTGGCGATGGCCGTCGATGGGGTTGGCGTATTCGATGGCGCTCGATCGACCGCCCGGTTCATCCGCTCGGAATTTCGCGACCTTGCCGGCGTGTTTCTCGTCGTGGTGGCGATGGTCATCGCCGCGACGCTGACATCCGCGCTCGCCTGGTCCGGCGTCGGCTTGATCGCCTTCGTGCCGCTGGTCGGCATCGCGGTGTTCCCGCTGCAGCTGCTGGCGCTGCTGCTGCGCGGCCTGGTATTCGAGTATCTGGGATTGACGGCGCTCGGCGCCTACGTGACGTTGTACCTGGGCTACGCAGGACGCCGCGCGGAAGCTGTCAACGGATCGTCGATTACTTCGACTCTGGGTCCATCGGGAGCGTCGGCGCAAGCGTAACCGGGTTCGGCAGCGGACCGATCGGCGAGATGAGCGGCTCGATGTTTCGGGTCACCAGGGTCGCTCCCGCGCCGTTCGCCATGTCCCGGGTGATCGCCAGCACCATGGGAAGCCTGGTCAGCGGATCGTCGAGTGCGTAGAGCGGCGCGGCGACTTCCGCACCCTCGGCGACCTCGCCCGCGGCGACGCCGTCGCTCAGGTTGAACACGCGCACCGCCGGCGCCTGGAAGGCCACCACCAGCGTTCCGCCGGCCTTGACGGGTCCCCACGTCGGACGCAGCGGCAGCGGCCGCATCCAGCGCTGTCCGCCGTTGACGCGATCGAGCGCGCGCAGGGTGTTGTCCACAGAGACGAAATAGACGCGGTGCTCGTCGGCCACCGGCGTTCCGATCACGTCGCCACCGGTGCGCCAGCGCCAGTCGATTCTGCCGTCTTTGGTCATCAGGCAGTACAGAAAGTTGTCTTTCGATCCCACGTAGAGACGATCCTGCAGCGCCAGTATCTCGTTCGGCGCTCCACCGAGGCGCCGCTCCCATACCTGGCCGCCGTCGGCAACGTCGAGCGCGACGATCCGGCCGTCAGTTGTGGACACATAGAGATGATCGCCCGCGAGCGCCGGCGGCGCGTTCGCCTTCGATCCGACCTCGTGCCGCCAAATGGTCGAGCCGTCGAGGGCGCGAAACGCGACGATTGATCCGCCGGTGGTCGCGGCGACGAGCCAGCCGTTGTCATATACGAGATGGGTGGCCAGCGGCTCGGTGAAGGGCAGTTCCCAGGCGAGCCCGCCGTCGCTCGATCGGAGCGCGGTGACTGTGTCGGCCGCGACGTAGTAGAGCATGGCCCCACCTGCCGTCAACGGTAGCGTCGGTTTCGCGGACACGATCCATTGGAGCGCGCCGGAAATCAGGTCGTACGCGGCGATTCGATCGCCTTCGATGGGGAAGTATGCCTGCGGGCCGTCGTAAGCCGGCAGCGTGGTCAAGAGGTTGTTGAGTGGCAGCGTCCAGACCGGACGAACGGGGAACAGCGAAAGCGGGGGAGCCGGCTTGGCCGCGAATGCGATCGAACAGCACGCGATCAGGGCAACTGCACTACAACATCTGGTGGTCTGCGAACCCGGCACACCGTTATAATAGCGTTTATCCTTCTGGTCCCTAGACAGGCTCAGGGCAGGCCGGCTTGATCCATCAAACCATCATCGTCCTCGACTTCGGCTCGCAGTACACACAACTGATCGCAAGACGCCTCCGCGAGTTATCGGTGTATTCGGAGGTGTGGCCGCCCGACACGCCAGTCGAAACCATCCGTGCCAAGGCGCCGCGCGGGATCATCCTGTCCGGCGGTCCAAAGAGCGTCTCGGAGACCGGCGCGCCGAAGTGCGATCGCGCGATTTACGGCCTCGGCGTTCCGGTGCTGGGCATCTGCTACGGCATGCAGTTGATGACCGATATGCTCGGCGGGCGCGTCGCGCCGGCCGCCCAGCGAGAATTCGGTCATGCAAGCGTCACGATCGGGCGCCGTGAGGGCGACGCCTCCGCGATCGACGCGGCCGCGCTGTTCGCTGGCGTGCCTGACCAGATTCGCGTCTGGGCCAGCCACGGCGACTTTGTCGCGGCCGTTCCAACCGGATTTTCCGTCGTGGCAACCAGCGCCAACGCGCCGATTGCAGCGATGGCTGACGCTTCGCGTTCGCTGTACGCAATTCTGTTCCACCCGGAAGTCGTGCACACCGAGAGCGGCCTCGAGATTCTCAGGAATTTCGCGTTCGGTGTCTGCGGCTGCACCGGCGACTGGACCATGGCGTCGTTCGTCGACGAGGCGACGGCGCGGATCCGAGCGCAGGTCGGCGAGGGACGCGTAGTGTGCGGCCTGAGCGGCGGCGTCGACTCGACAGTCGCGGCGATGTTGATTCATCGCGCCATTGGGCACCGGCTGACGTGCATCTTCGTGGACAACGGCGTGCTCCGACTGGACGAGGCGGCGCAAATTCGCAAGCGATTCGAGCGGCTGCAGTTGCCGTTGGTGTTTGCGGACGCGTCGAATCTGTTTCTCGAGCGCCTGGCTGGCGTCACCGACCCGGAAAAGAAGCGCAAGGTGATCGGTGCGACCTTCATCGACGTCTTCGACACCGAAGCCGCAAAGCTGGGCCAGGTCGACTTTCTCGGGCAGGGCACGTTGTATCCCGACGTGATTGAGTCGATCTCGATCGTCGGTCAGTCGTCGATGATCAAGAGCCATCACAACGTCGGTGGCCTTCCCGAGCGGATGCGCATGCAACTGGTCGAGCCGCTGCGCGAATTGTTCAAGGATGAGGTCCGTCTCGTCGGCCGCAAGCTCGGACTCGAGGAAGAATTCGTGGTCCGTCAGCCGTTTCCTGGCCCAGGCCTTGCGGTACGGATTCTCGGCGAGGTCACAGAGCCACGGTTGACACTGTTACGGCGCGCCGACGCGATCGTCGCAGACGAGGTCAAACGCGCGGGTTGGTACGTGCGGCTGTGGCAGAGCTTTGCCGTGCTGCTGCCCATCCAGAGCGTCGGCGTCATGGGCGACGAACGCACTTACGAATACACCGTCGCGATACGGGCGGTCGAGAGCCGTGACGGCATGACAGCCGACTGGGCCCGACTGCCGCACGAACTGCTCGCAGCGATCTCGTCGCGAATCGTGAACGACGTCAAGGGGATCAACCGCGTGGTCTACGACATCTCGTCAAAACCGCCGTCAACGATCGAATGGGAGTGACGGGGACGGGGAACGGGTGCTTAGTGCTTAGTTCTTTGTGCTTGGTCCGTCCTGGGTCCTTGGTCCGTCCTTGGTCCTCGGTCCTTGGTCCGGTTCGAACGAACTCTCGACGCGTTACGGATCTGGCACTGACCGCGGACCCGGAACGAACCGTGGACCTCAGACTATCCGAACATCTGGCACTAACTTCTGTCGAGGCAGTGCGTGCGGACCAAGGACTGGGCGCGCACCAGGGACCCGGGACGGACCGAGGACCAAGCACGGACCAAGCCCTAAGCCCCACGCCCCAAGGACCAACCCGTGCCTGAATTCGTCCATCTGCACCTGCACACCGAGTTCTCGCTGCTCGACGGCGCGTGCCGCATCGATGAAGTGCTGGATCAGGCGGTTGCGCTCAAGATGCCGGCGATCGCGGTCACCGAGCACGGCAACATGTTCTCGTCGGTCATCTTTCACGATCACGCCCGCAAGCGCGGTCTGAATCCGATCCTCGGATGCGAAGTCTACGTGGCACCAGGCGCGCGTCAGGACAAGAGTGGGAATCCCGGCGCCACCCAGAACCATCTGGTGTTGCTCGCGCAGGATCTCGAGGGCTACCACAACCTGATCAAGCTGGTCTCCGCCGGCTACACCGAAGGCTTCTACTACAAGCCGCGCATCGACAAGGCCCTGCTCGCGGAACACTCGAAAGGACTGATCGGTCTGTCGAGCTGTCTGAAGGGCGAAGTGGCAGAGGGACTGGCACATTCGCAGGATCGCAAGGCGCTCGAGGCGGCGGCCGCGTACAAGGACATCTTCGGTCCGGGCAATTTCTTTCTCGAGATGCAGTGGCACGGGATCGAAGAGCAGCGGCTCGTGAACAGCGGCATTCCGGCGATTGCCCGCGACCTCGGCTTACCGGTGGTCTGCACCAACGATGTGCACTACCTGCGCGATACGGACGCGCACCCGCACGACATCCTGCTGTGCATCGGCACCGGCAAAGGCGTCAACGATCCGAAGCGGCTGCGCTACGACGCGAAGCAGTTTTTCCTGAAGACCGCCGCCGAGATGGCTGACGTGTTCAAGGACTACCCGGACGCGGTCGCCAACACGATGCGGATTGCCGAGCGCTGCAACGTCGTCATCGGCGAAGGTGAGAACTTCCTGCCCGATTTCGATGTGCCGATCGGCTTCACCGTCGACAGCTACTTCGAGGAGGTCGCGCGCGACGGATTCAAGCAGCGCCTGCCGCGGCTGAAAGAGCTGGCGGCCAGCGGTGCGCTGCGTCACACGATTGACGAGTACGAGCGGCGCCTCGCCTACGAACTCGACATGATCAAGAAGATGAAGTACCCGGGGTACTTCTTGATCGTGTGGGATTTCATCCGCTACGCGCGCGAGCAGGGCATTCCGGTGGGACCGGGCCGCGGATCAGCCGCCGGCAGCCTGGTCGCCTACTGCATGCGAATTACCGACGTCGATCCGATCGACTTCGATCTGATCTTCGAGCGCTTCCTCAACCCCGAGCGAGTATCGTTGCCTGATATCGACATCGATTTCTGCGAACGTCGCCGCGGCGAGGTCATCGACTATGTGACCGGGAAGTACGGTCGCGCCAACGTCGCCCAGATCATCACCTTCGGCACGATGAAGGCGAAGGCGGTGGTGCGCGACGTCGGCCGCGTCCTCGAGATGTCGTTCGCCGACGTCGACAAGGTCGCCAAGCAGATTCCGGCGGCTCTCGACATGACCCTCGACAAGGCGCTCGAGGAAAACCAGATCCTCCGCGACATGGAGAGCAGCGACCCCAAGGTCAAGGAACTGCTGAGCGTCGCCAAGCGCCTCGAGGGGATGACCCGGCATGCCTCGGTCCACGCCGCCGGCGTCGTCATCGCGCCGAAGGCGATCACCGAGTACGCGCCCCTCTACAAGGGGGCACGTGACGAAATCGTCACCCAGTGGTCGATGAAGGAGATCGAACGGGTCGGTCTCCTGAAGATGGATTTCCTCGGGCTCAGCACCCTGACGCTCATCTTCGACGCGATCGCCGAAATCAAACGCACCACCGGCGTCGATCTCGATATCGACGCCGTGCCGCTCGACGATGAAAACACGTATCAGGTGTTTCAGGAGGGCGCGACCTACGGCATCTTCCAGTTCGAGTCGAGCGGCATGCGCGACATCCTGCGCAAGTCGAAGCCGCAACGGCTGGACGACCTGATCGCGCTGAACGCATTGTACCGGCCGGGTCCGCTGCGCAGCGGCATGGTCGACGACTACATCGCCCGCAAACAGGGCAAGACCGAGATCGAGTACGAATTGCCGCAGCTCGAGCCGATCCTCTCGGACACCTACGGTGTCATCGCCTACCAGGAACAGGTGATGCGGATCTCGAACGTGGTCGCCGGATTCACGCTCGGAGAAGCCGATCTGCTGCGCAAGGCCATGGGCAAGAAGAACGCCGAGGTCATGGCGAAGATGCGCGGCAAGTTCGTCGAGGGCGCGAAGAAGCTCGGGACCGGCGAAAAGAAGTCCGGCCATTTGTTCGACCTGATGGAGCACTTTGCCGGCTACGGCTTCAACAAATCGCACTCCACCGCCTATGCGTATCTGGCCTATCAGACCGCGTACCTGAAGGCGAATTATCCGTGGCACTTCGCATCGGCGCTCCTCACCATCGAAGCGCAGAATACCGACAAGCTGGCGCTGTACCTCGGCGAGTGCCGCGACCGGCAGATTCCGGTGTTGCCGCCCGACATCAACGAAAGCGAACTCAGGTTTACCGTGACACCGACTGGCGTCCGCTTCGGCCTGACCGCCATCAAGAACGTCGGCGAGGGCGCGATCGAATCGCTGCTCGGGGTGCGCGTCAAGCATGGACGGATCGCCTCGCTCGAGAAGCTGTGCGAGGACCTCGACCTGCGCCTGGTCAACAAGCGCGTATTCGAGAGCCTGACGAAGGCCGGAGCGTTCGACTCGCTCGCCAAGGGCAACGCCTACGAGTCGCTGTCAACGCGCGAGTGGCGTCCCCGGCTCCTCGCAAGCGTCGACGCCGCGTGTGAGTACGGGACCCGGCTGCAACGCGATCGTAGCGACGGGCAGGCCCAACTGTTCGGTGGGCCGGACGATTCCGCCGGGGACAAGGACCTCAACGGCAGCCACGTGTCGCTCACGTTGCCGGCGGCAGCGGCGTGGACGGAAAGCGAACAACTCGGATTTGAAAAGGAAACGCTGGGTCTGTATTGGAGCGGCCACCCGGCCGATCGGTACGGCGACGCCTTGAAACTCTTCGGTGCCAAGACGGTCGCCGATCTGGCCGACGCCCAGCCGGTGCCCGACGCGACCGATGCCTGGGGCACCGGCGGGCGAAAACCGATGGAAGCCGACACGTCGGTCGGCGGCATCGTCGCCGCGGTCCGGCAGCTCAAAACCCGCAAAGGCGATCGGATGGCGGTGTTCACGCTCGAAGACGCGTTCGGCGGCGTCGAAATCGTGGTCTTCCCCGAAACGTTCCAGCGTGCCGTGACCTTCATCGAAACCGGGACGCTGGTGCTGGTGCGGGGTAAGCTGGAGCGCGACGACGAAACGGTGCGGATTCTGGCGACGGAAATCGCGCCGCTCGACAGCGTCCGCGAGCGCCTTGCACGCGAGGTCGCGATCTGTTTTCGAAAACCCGCGGATCGCGGGACGCTCGAATCGCTCGGCGCGGTGTTTTCACGGCACCGCGGCGATCGCAAGGTGTCGTTCGAGGTCGAGACCGGGGAGGCGCCGCATCGCCTGCGCGTGAAGGTTGATGTCAGTTCACAGATTCGCGTCCGGCCATCTCCGGCGTTGATCTCGGAACTCGAGCAAATCGTCGGTCAGGGTACGGTCGAGCTGCGATGACCGGTCCACACCGAGCCACCTCACCGGAGAGCTTGCCTGTTTATGCCGCTTGAAACGCTGGAGTTCGAGGAACCGATCGCCGCGCTGCTGAAAGAGATCGATGCGCTCACGCAGCTGCCGCACACCGACGCCATCGATCGAGAGATCGCGGTGCTACGCCGCCGGATGGAGACGGTCCGCGGCGATCTCTATCGCTCGCTGACGCCGTGGCAACGGGTTCTGGTGGCCCGCCATCCAAACCGGCCGGGGCTCGAGGATTTCATCGGCCGGCTCTTTACCGGTTTCACCGAGATCCACGGCGACCGTCGCTTTGCCGACGATCACGCCATCATGACCGGCTTTGCCGAGTACCGGGGCCAGCCGGTGCTGCTCCTCGGGCACGTCAAGGGTGGCGACACCAAGGAAAAGATCTTCAGGAACTTCGGCTACGCACGGCCCGAGGGCTATCGCAAGGCGCTCCGGGCCATTCGCCTGGCCGAGAAATTTCACAGGCCGATCGTCGTCTTCGTGGACACGCCGGCGGCGTACCCGGGGATCGATTCGGAGGAGCGCGGCGTTGCGGAGGCGATCGCCGTCAACCTCCGTGACATGATGCTCGTAGACACGCCGATCATCGTGATCGTCAGCGGCGAGGGTGGGAGCGGGGGCGCGCTCGGCATCGCGGTCGGCGATCGGGTGCTGATGCAGGAGTTCGCGATTTACAGCGTGATTCCGCCTGAGGGATGCGCCGCGCTGGTCTGGCGCGACGCGACCAAGAAGGCCGAGGCCGCGGCCGCGCTCAAGCTGACCGCGCCGGACCTGCTTGGTTTCGGTATCATCGATGAAATCATCCGCGAGCCAATCGGCGGCGCGCACACCGATCCGGTCGCGGCGGCCGGCGCGGTGGACGCGGTCCTCGCTCGCGTGCTCGCGGAAGTGAACGCGATGAGCAGCGAGGCACGACTCGAGGCGCGCTACACCAAGTTCAGAAACATGGGTAGGGCAGGGATCGATTTCATCGAGGCTGGGTAGTTGATTCCCGCGTCTCTTCGACGCCACACACCCGAACGTCCGGAGCGACGTTAGATGCCGACGATTGGTCCTCGCTGGGATGCGATCGCCTGCGACGATTCAGCTGGTGACCGGCTGGCGGCGGCCCTCGACCTGCCGCCAGTCGTCGCACGGTTGCTCTGCCAGCGCGGCCTCTCCGACCCCGAGCAGGCCAGTCGATTCCTGAACCCGTCGCTCGAGCACCTGCACGATCCGCTGGCGTTGGCTGATATGGGCGTCGCAGTCGATCGGATCATGGCTGCGATCGCGCGCAAGGAGCGGATTGCGATCCACGGCGACTACGACGTCGACGGGATCACATCCACGGTGATCCTGCGGCGAGCGCTCGAGTTGCTCGGCGCTGACGTCACTCACTTCATTCCGGAACGACTGAAGGACGGTTATGGTCTGCAGCCGGCCGCGATCGAGCGGCTCCACGCCGACGGGGTTGCCCTGGTGGTGTCGGTGGACTGCGGCATCCGGGGCGCCGACGCGGCACTTCGGGCACGCGAACTCGGCGTCGATCTAATCATCACCGATCACCACGAACCCGACAGCGAACTGCCCCGCGCGCTGGCGGTGATCAACCCCAAGCGTCACGACTGCAGCTATCCCGACAAGAACCTTGCAGGCGTCGGCGTCGCGCTGAAGCTGGTTCAGGCACTGTGCCGCACAGCCGGCCGCGACAACTGGCTGCCGGGATTCCTCAAGGTTGCCGCGATCGGCACGCTGGCCGATGTGGTGCCACTGGTCGGCGAAAACCGCGTGATCGCCAAGATCGGGTTGGAGCTGCTCACGAAAGGGCCGCACAAGGTCGGGCTCAGAGCGTTGCTCGATGTCTCAGGCCTTGCCGGCAAGACCATCGACAGCTACCACATCGGCTTCATGCTGGCGCCACGGGTCAATGCAGCCGGCCGCATGAGCACGCCGGATATCGCAACCAGACTGCTGCTCGCGCAGGACGAGACGATGGCGGAGGAGGTCCGTCAGCTGGCGCTGCAACTCGACGGAGAGAACGTCAAGCGCCAGGAAGAAGAGGCCGAGATCCTGGCGGCGGCAAAGAAGATCGTACAGACCGACCCCGAGATCGGCGCGCGCACGATTCTGGTGGTGGCGGGCGAGGGCTGGCACCGCGGCGTCATCGGTATCGTGGCGTCGAAGCTCGTCGATGCCTTTCACCGCCCGGCGATCGTCCTCTCGGTCGAGGACGGCATCGCCCACGGGTCCTGTCGCAGTTTCTCTCGTTTCGACATGCTTGCCGCGCTCGAGCGCTGTGCGCCTCTGCTGACACGATTCGGCGGACACAAGCAGGCCGCGGGCCTGACCATGGACGCCGGCCGGATCCGGGAACTGCGGCTGGCCGTCAATGACATCGCGGACGAGACGCTGGGCCCTGAGGATCTGATGCCGCGGCTTCGCATCGACAGCGACCTGGCGTTCCGCGGCATCACCGGTGGTGTCGCCGCCGGCATCTACTCGCTGGCGCCGTTCGGCGCCGGGAATCCGCGTCCGGTCTTTGCGGCGCGGGGAGTCGAGATTGTCGACGGGCCCCGCAAGTTGAAGGAGCGGCATCTGAAGATGTCGCTGAAGCAGGAAGGCCGCATCTTCCGCGCTGTTGCCTGGCGCGCCGCCGAACGCCACGAGTTCCTGACCGAGCACAAGGCGTCACTCGACGTCGCCTTCTCCCTCGAGCAGAATCAGTACAATGGCGAAACGTACGTGGAGCTCACCCTGGCCGATCTCAAGAAGTCCTGACCTTCAATGACCCGCTGGCAGCGGCGCGCCCGCTTGTCGATCGCCGTATTCGGGGCTGTGTTCGCGGTGTTCGTGTTCCGTGAATTCAAAGGACGCACCCCGTTGGTGGCCCCCGCCGCGCCTGTCCGAACGGCGCCAAACGCCGTCGTTGAGATCACCGGCGGCGAGGTCGGCAGCTTCCAGAAGTCGCGCGAAGACGTCCGGATCAAATCCCAGAAACAACTGATCGACGCTGATGGCTCGAGCAAGATGATCGGTGTCACCATCGTCACCGACGAGCGCAATGGCAGCCGCACCTTCACCATTCAGAGCAAGGAAGGCCACATCGGCAAGGGCGAGTCGGTGATGCAGCTGGATGGCGACGTCACACTCGAAGGCTCCGACGGTATGAACGTGCGTACGGAGCATGCCACCTACACCGATGCCGACGCGACCATCCGCGCGCCGGGTCCGGTTGAATACATGCGCGGTCACATGACCGGCCACGGCGTCGGCATGACGTGGGACAAGAACCGCGATGTGATGTCGATTCTCGATCAGGCCGTCATCAACATCACGCCTGACGAACATGGCGAGGGCGCCATGGACGTCACCGCGAAATCCGCCGAGTTCGCGCGACGCGACAAGTACATGCGGTTTCTCGGCGATGTGAAGATCAAACGGAGTAACCAGAACATCGAGGCGCAGAACGTCCTGGCAATGTTGACCGCGGACGAAAAGCGGATCGACTCGGTGCAGTTGCAGGACGGGGCGAAGATTGCCATGCCGAAGGCGCCGCCGGGAGCGCTGCAGTCGCTGACCGGCAGTCAGGCGAACCTGAAATACCGCGAGGGGGGCGACACCATCGAACACACCCTGGTCAGCGGCAACGCCCTGATTCAACTCGCCGGCGAGACGGGCAAACCAGGCCGCCAGATCGCGGCCTCCACACTCGACATCGCCTTGGCTCCGGACGGCTCGACGCCGACCGCGCTCGTCGGCCGGGAGGCCGTGCAATTGACGTTTCCCCCGGAGCCCGGCGTGCCCGGACGGACGATTCGCTCCACCGCGCTCGATGCCAAAGGCGAGCCCGGCCGGGGACTGACGCGCGCGATCTTCACCGGCAGCGTGCAATATCGCGAGGTCGGCTCCGGAGTCGATCGCGCCGCCACCGCAATGACCCTCGACCTCGGGCTCAAGCCCGGGATGAGTTCGATCGAGGACGCACGCTTTTCCCGCGCGGTGCATTTCGAGGACGGCTCGATGGCGGCCGTGGCCGCCGCTGGCCGCTACGATCTCGACAAGGGCACGCTGGCGCTCTCCGGCAGCGAACCTGGCGCAGTCGTGCCGCACGTTGTCAATCAGCAGATCGTCGTGGACGCGGTGAAAATCGACATCAACCTGGACGGGCCGAAGGTGAAGGCGGATGGCAACGTCAAAAGCGAGTTGAAACCCGCATCGCAAGCCAAGGCCGGCGACGCCGGTAACGACGTCAAACTGCCGACAATGTTGAAGCAGGACCAGCCGGTCATCGTCGTGGCGAACAGTCTCGACTACGACGGAACCACGGCCAAGGGCACCTACACCGGGAGTGCGCGACTGTTCCAGACCGACACGACGATCAAGGGCGACACTATCGTCGTCGACAACAAGGCCGGTAATCTTGCCGCGAACGGCAACGTGACGTCGACGACCGTGCTCGAATCGACCGACAAAGACAAGAAGACCGAGCGGCAGCGATCGACGGCGCAGGCGAAGGACTTCAAGTACGACGACGCGACGCGGCGGTTAACCTACACCGGCGACGCCCACATGAACGGACCGGATGGCGACATGACCGCCGCCCGTATCGAGCTGTACCTGAAGCCGTCAGGCGATGAACTCGATCGTGCTGAGGCCTACGAGAACTTCACGCTGCGTGAGCAGAACCGGGAAACCACCGGCAAAACCATGGTCTACACGACCAGCGACGAGAAGTACGTGATTGTCGGCACACCGGTGAAAATCGTCGATGAATGTGAGCGCGAAACCACCGGCCGCACGTTGACCTTCATCAAGTCGACCGATAACATCGTCGTCGACGGTAATCGGCAAACCCGGACGCAGACCAAGGGCGGCAACGGGAAGTGCACCAGC
Source organism: Vicinamibacterales bacterium (assembly GCA_036497895.1). Taxonomy (GTDB): domain Bacteria; phylum Acidobacteriota; class Vicinamibacteria; order Vicinamibacterales; family CAVVIG01; genus CAVQFC01. Next base: position 14,423 of record DASXIR010000270.1, read on the forward strand.
TGACACTCGATGGCCACCCTTCGCACACATAACCTCACCAAATCCTACAGCGGGCGTACGGTGGTCGGCGGCGTCAGCCTCGACGTCTCGTCCGGGGAAATTGTTGGTCTACTGGGCCCGAACGGCGCCGGCAAGACGACGACGTTCTACATGACGGTGGGGCTGACCTCGCCGGATTCAGGGCGCGTCGAACTCGATGGCCAGGATGTCACCGACGATCCGATGTACATCCGTGCGCGTAAGGGGATCGGTTACCTGCCACAGGAGTCGTCGATCTTCCGTGGATTGACCGTCGAACAGAACATTCTGGCAATCCTCGAGACGATGGACCTCGATGCGGCGACGCGCCGCTCGCGGCTGAAGGAACTGCTGGCGGAGCTGAATCTGACGCGACTAGCTCAGTCGCCGGCGCACACGCTCTCGGGCGGCGAGCGGCGGCGGGCGGAAATCACCCGCGCCCTCGTGATGTCGCCCAAATTCATCCTGCTTGACGAGCCGTTCGCCGGAATCGATCCGATTGCGGTTAACGATATTCAAAAGATCATCTTTCACCTGAAGGAACGCGGCATCGGCGTGCTCATTACGGACCACAACGTCCGTGAAACCCTGCGCATCACCGATCGGGCCCACATCGTTCACGGAGGGGTGATCTTCAAGAGTGGAACGCCGGACAGCCTGGCGGCCGATGAGGAGGTCCGTCGGATTTATCTGGGGGCCGAGTTCCGGTTGGACTAGAATAGGCCTGAGAATTGCATAAACTCAGTACATCAGGTAGCTGACACGCGTCGTTCATGGGTATTCAGCAAAAACTTCACACGAAGCTCGTTCAGAAGCTCATTCTGACCCCGTCGCTCCAGCAGGCGATCAAGCTGCTGCCGATGTCGACGCTGGAGCTCTCGGATCTCCTCAACCAGGAGATGGTCGAGAACCCGATGCTCGAGGAAGTGCCGACCGAGGAACTGCAGCCGGCCGAGGCGGCGCCTGCCCAGGAAAAGACGGAGCAGGACGCCCAAGGCAACAAGACCGACACCTGGGACGATCAGGACTACGAGTACTTCTTCGGCGATTATCTCGATGACGGCTACCGCCCGAAAGCGCCCCAGGAGGTCAAAGAGCTACCGCCAATCGAGAACACGCTCTCGACCGCGAGTTCGCTGACCGACCACTTGATGTGGCAGCTCTCGATGCAGACCGACGACGCGGCGATGCGGGAAATCGGCTCGGCGATCATCGGTAATCTCGACGACGACGGGTATCTGGTCGCATCGTTCGACGAACTGGCCGCGATGGGTTCGTGGCCGGTCGAAGAGGTCGATCGCGCGCTGAAACTGATCCAGAGTTTCGATCCGACCGGGGTGGCCGCGCGCGACCTTCAGGAGTGCCTGTTGCTGCAGTTGCGCCAGCTCGGCCTCGAAGGCACGCCGACCGAGAAGGTCGTCACCGAACACCTGCGGCTGCTGCAGAACCACCAGGTGCCCGAGATCGCCCGCAAGCTCGGAATGACGATCGACGATCTCAAGGAACACATCGAGATCATCCGGCACCTCGATCCGAAGCCGGGCAGCCGGTTCAATCCAACCCAGTCGCAATACGTCATCCCGGACGTCTACATCATGAAAGTGGAGGACGAGTACGTGTGCGTCCTCAACGAAGACGGGCTGCCGCAGATGCGCATCAGTCCGGTCTACCGGCGCCTGCTCGACAAGAGCGCCTCGGACAACACCGACGAAACCCGCGCCTACGTAAAGGACAAGTTCCGCTCGGCGCTCTGGCTGATCAAGTCGGTGGAGCAGCGGCAGAAGACCATCTTCAAGGTGGCCAAGAGCATCATCAACTTCCAGAAGGATTTTCTCGACCACGGCATCGAACATCTGCGCCCGCTGGTGCTGCGCGACGTCGCCAACGACATCGGCATGCACGAATCGACGGTGAGTCGCGTGGTGACGAACAAGTACATGCACACGCCGCAAGGCGTGTTCGAGATGAAGTACTTCTTCCACAGCGGCATCAGCAGCTCGTACGGTGAAAGCGTTTCCTCGGTCACCATCAAACAGCGCATCCGCAAGATTATCGAGAACGAAGACCCGCGCAAGCCGCTCAGCGACTCGAAGATCGTCAGCATGCTGCAGCGGGAAGGTCTGGTCCTGGCTCGGCGGACGATTGCCAAGTACCGCGAGGAGCTCAAGATTCCGACCTCGAATCAAAGGAAAGTCCTTTACTGAAAAGGCGACACATGCGCCTCGAACTCACCGGCCGTCACGTCGACATCACTCCGGACCTGCGTCGGTTCATCGACACCAAACTCAACAAGCTCGAACGACTCCTGAACGACCGGGCGGTCTCCGCCCAGTGCGTCCTGAAGCAGGAGCGGCATCGCCACTGCATCGAGCTCACCCTCCACGCGCGCGGCGAGACGTTCCTCCACGCGGTCGCGGATGCGGGTGGGTGGGAGAGCGCCGTGACCAACGGCGTCGCCCGTCTCGTGCACCAGGCAGGGAAGATCAAGGGGAAGTGGCAGGGCCGCAAGCGCCGTGCTTCCAAAGGCGAAGCCTCAGTGTCAGCCACAGCGACCGGCGCAAAGAGCCCGGCTCGGGCACGCACGTCGCGCCCCCGGGCCCAGCCACCACGGATCATCGAAACCACCCGTCACGCGCCGGCGGCAATGTCGCTCGCCGATGCGACTCGTGCCCTCGCCGCTGACAGCGTGGTGATCTTTCGCGACGTTGAGACCTCTCTCCTCAGCGTCCTGTACCGCCGTTCCAACGGCCAGCTAGCGCTCGTGGAAACCGAAACCGAGTGAACAGCGGCGTCACAGTCGGCGCGCTGCTCGCCTCGCGGACCGAGGCGTTTGGACTGCCGCTCGAGCTGGTGGCGGGGGCCGGCGGCCTCGAGCGCTCGATCACCAGCCCTCACATTCAGAAAACCGGCCTGGCGCTGGCCGGCTTCCACGAGTACCTCAAGCCCGGGCGCGTGCTGATCCTGGGCGCCAGCGAAATCCGCTATCTCGAAAGCCTCGACGCGACGGCGCGCCTCACGTCATTGCGACTGGCGCTGACGCTCGACTTCCCCTGCGTGCTCATCACGGGCGACTTCACGCCGCCGCCCGAGCTGGCGGCCGAGGCTGATCGCGCCAACCTGCCAGTGCTGAAAACCGCCGTGGCGACCGCGTCTGCGATCGCTAAGCTGTCCTCGCTGCTCGAGGATTCCCTGGCCGAGCGGGTGATGATTCACGCCGTCCTGGTCGACGTCCTCGGTCTCGGTGTGTTGATCGTCGGCGAAAGCGGCATCGGCAAGAGCGAATGCGCACTCGATCTGATCGTGCGCGGCCATCGGCTGGTCGCCGACGACACGGTCGAATTGCGCCGCCGACAGGACACCGTGCTGATTGGCACCTGTCCGGAGCTAACGCGCTATCACATGGAGTTGCGCGGCCTCGGCGTCATCAACATCAACGACCTGTTCGGCATCGCCTCGACGCGATCGTCCAAACGCGTCGAGCTGGTGGTCCAGCTCGAGCGCTGGGATCCGACGCGCGAATACGAGCGGCTGGGCCTCGATGACGTGTTCTACGAGCTGTTGGGAGTGCGAGTCCCGCTGATCCGGATGCCGGTCGCACCCGGTCGCAACGTTTCGATTCTCGTGGAAGTCGCGGCAAGAAATCAGCTGCTGCGGTCGCGCGGCCACCACGCGGCCCGCGCACTCGCCGATCGACTCGAGCGGACGCTGCGTGACGAGGCGTTGCCGCTCGAGGAAGAAGACGACGAGATCGAGACCGGAGAATCGCAATGAGCGCGGTGCGCCGCAAGCGCCGCCGAGCGCCACCGGCGCGGGTCGCACTGGCGAAGCCGCCGGAGCAGGCTGCGGCGTCAGCGCCGAGAGGCATCAAGGCGCTCCGCGCCACCGCGCAGCCCCCGCGCAAAGGCGGCCAGCCTTTCATCGTCCTGACCGGCTTGTCCGGTTCGGGGAAGTCCCAGGCTATTCGCGCGCTCGAGGATCTCGGGTATTTCTGCGTCGATAATCTTCCCACCACCCTCATCCCGACACTGGCGAAGCTGTCGCTGCGTGCGGGCGGCGACATCGAGAAGGTGGCCATCGTCGTGGACGTGCGCGAGGGCGGATTCCTGTCGTCGTTCCCGCGTATCTTCCGAAAGCTGCGGAAGATGCCGCGGCTCAATCCGGTGCTGATCTTCCTCGACGCGAGCCACGCCACGCTGGTCCGGAGATTCAGCGAGACACGGCGGCCGCACCCGTTGGCGCCAGACCGTTCGGTGGCGGAAGGCATCCGCGCCGAGCGAACGGCCCTGAACGTCATCCGTCCACTGGCCGACGAGATCGTCGACACCAGCGACATGACGGTTCACGAGCTGCGCCAGTTCTTCATGGGGCTGTCCCGGGAGCGCGCGAGTGCGCGGCTGGTGATCACGCTCCTGAGCTTCGGTTTCAAGTACGGCGTCCCGGTTGACGCAGATCTCGTGTTCGACGTCCGGTGCCTGCCGAACCCGTACTTCGTGCCGGGCCTGCGCCGGCGTACTGGGCGCGACCGCTCGGTCGTCGAGTTCATGGAGCGCGATTCCGGTTCCAGGGCGTTCATGGACCGCCTCGAGGAATACCTGCGCTTCGTAATTCCTTATTACGTCGCCGAAGGGAAGAGCTACCTGACCATCGCGATCGGTTGTACCGGCGGCCGGCACCG
>DASXIR010000271.1:0-8713 GCA_036497895.1 Vicinamibacterales bacterium
GGTAGATCTCTTCGGCGCAGGCATCGAGGTTCGGCCCGGTGCCGCCCATGCCTTCGATGATCCGGCGCGTGTAGACAACGAAAATCTCGTCTCGATAAGGCGCGTCCTCGGGGCTGTCCAGCAACGGCGCCGCGCCGGCAACCGCGAGCGAAAACTTCCCCGCGTCGATGTCCATGCCGTAGCGCGCGGCAAAAGCCCGATATCCCTCACCGCGAAACGTCGGGCCTGGATAGATCAGCGTGAAATCGACGTCGAAGAAAACCGCCTTTGGAATCAATGACCAGACCAATGCCTAAGTGGACGGCTTCGCCGATGACCCAACGGGTTGCGCGTCGGCGTAGGGCCCCGCGATCACCAGTGTGGCGCGACCGGGATCAAGCGCCGTGCGCGCCGCCCGGTTCACCTCATCCAGCGTGACCGCGCTGAGCAGGCCGGGAAGACGTGCGTCGTGGTCGAGTCCGAGACCGAAAAATTCCGAGGTCTGCAGAAAGGTCGCAATCGCGGCATTGGTCTCGAGCGCGCGCGGGATCGAACCAATCAGGTAACGACGCGACTCGTCCAGCTCCTGCTCGGTTATACCGTCACGGACCAGTCGAACGATCTCCTCGTCGATCGAAGCGATTGCCTTGTCCACATTCGCCGGGCTCACGCCGGCCCGAATCGCCAGCGGACCGGGAACCACGTTGGCGTCGAACGAGCTCGATGCGTAATACGCCATGCCCTGCCGCTCACGGATGCTGTCGCCGAGACGGCCGCCCATCGCGTACTGCCCGAACACGACGTTCATCAGCCAGTACGCGTAATAGTCCGGATCGGACCGCGCGATTGTGATGAAGCCATAGGCGACGTCCGCCTGCGACTTGTTCATCATCGGAATCGTGCGGCGCTCGCGTGTTTTCGCGGCGGCCGCCGGCGCCAGCGCAATCGACGCCGGCGACGGTTTCTTCCAGTCCGCGAACGCTCGCGCCGCCACTGCCTGTGCCTGCGAGGGGTCCACGTCGCCGACAATCGCCGCGGTCAGTTCGCCTGGCGCGAACCGCTCGGCGTGCAGGCGCACCACCTGCTCCCGAGTGATCCGCTCGACGATGTCGATCGACCCTTTGGTGCGACGTCCGTAGGGATGCCCGCCGGGGTAAAGCATCGACATCAGTTCTTCGAGCGCCCGCACCATCGGGCTGTCATCGTCCTGGCGAATCGCGGTGATCACCTCTCCTTTACGTGTGGCCAGTTCCTCTTCAGGAAGCGACGGCGACGTGACGATATCGGCCAGCAGCGCAAGCACCGGTTCGAAATCTTCAGCCAGGCAGGTGCAGACGAGCGAGAACAGGTGGCGGGTGACGTTGATCGTCAACGTGATGCCGCGGCTGTCGAGCTCTTCGGCAATGGCGGCCGCGGAGCGTGATGCCGCGCCTCGATCGATGGTGCGCGACAGCAACCAGGTGGTGCCGGGCCAACCGGCGGGATCGGCGATCGATCCGGCGCGTATCGCCAGGTTGATCGAAACCGCTGGCGTGGTGATCGCGCGTTTCACGAGGAGGCGGGCGCCGTTGTCGAACTGCGTGCGAACCGGATTCAGGGGCATGTCAGGCGTCCTGCTGCGGCTCGAACGTGCCGATCGTCCGGTTGGCGGCGACGAACACGGTGCGCGCGGCGGCGGCCACTTCTTCCAGCGTCACCGCGGCGATTCGCGCCGGCGCGCCCGTGAACAGATCGACGCTGGCAATGGTCTCGTAGTATCCGAGCTGGTGCGCGATATTGGTGACGCTGTCGCTGTCGAACACCAGCCTGGCGCGCAGCTGCGCTTTTGCTTTCACCAGCTCCGCTTCGGTGATGCCATGGCGTTCCACCTCGGTCAGCGCCTCGAGCAGCGCCGCTTCGACCGACGCGACCGAGGCGCCGTCGTTCACTGTCGCCGACACCGTGTAGAGGAACGGCTGCTCGGTCGGCATCAATCCGCCCGACACGGACGAAGCGAGGCCGCGTTCGACGAGCGCGCGGTAAAGTCGCGCGCTGCGCTGCGGTGGCGGCACGCGAAAACTGGACCACAGGTTCAGTCCCTTCGCGCCGGTCAGGACCGCGTCGAGAATCAGCAGCGGGAAGAAGTCGCGATCGGTGGCGGACGGCGCGTGGTAGCCGAACTTCAGATACGCGGTTGTCCCTTGCTGCCGGATGGTGAGCCGCCGCTCGCCGGTCTGCTCGGGTTCGACGGTGTGGATGCGCCCCGGTTCCGCTCCCGGCTGGATGCCGCCGAAGTGATGATCGATCCGACGCAGCGCTTCGTCGGTGTCCACGTCGCCGACGATGACCAGGGTCGCGTTGTTGGGGACGTAGAAGCGGCGATAGTAACCGTAGAGATCGTCGCGGGTCATCGTCCGCAGGTCCGGCAGCCAGCCGATGGTCGGATGACGATATGGATGCGCCTTGAACGCAGTCGCGGTCAGCTCCTGATCGAGCAGCTGATCGGGATCGTTCTCGCCGCCTTGAAGTTCCGAGATGATCACGGTCCGCTCGGATTCGCAGTCGTCGGGGTGGTACAGGCAGCTCGCCATGCGCTCGGCTTCGATGAACAGCATGCGATCGAGCGCGTCACGCGTCGCGGTCTCGAGATATGTCGTCTGATCAATCCAGGTGTAGCCATTCCAGCTGCCGCCGTATTGTTCGATGATGCCTTTGACCTGATCGCGCGGGATATTGGTGCTGCCCTTGAAATTCATGTGCTCGCACCAGTGCGAGACGCCGGTCAGGCCGGGCCGCTCGTCTTTCGAGCCGACCTTGTACCAGCACCAGACCGAGGCGAGGGGCGCCGTATGTTCTTCCTGTATGAGGACTTTGAGACCGTTGTCGAGCCGCGTCACACGCATCGGATCATTATAGAATCGGTAGATACCGATGCCTGAGTGGAAAGACACCGTCAACCTGCCGCGCACCGACTTCCCGATGAAGGCCAATCTTCCCACCAGCGAGCCCGAAACGCTGGCGCGGTGGAACGCCATGGATTTGTACGGGAAGATTCGCGCGCGCCGCGAGGGTGCACCGAAGTTCGTGCTGCACGACGGCCCGCCCTACGCCAACGGCAACATCCACATGGGGACCGCGCTCAACAAGGTCCTGAAGGAGTTGGTGGTCAAGTCGCGCTCGATGGCCGGCTTCGACGCACCCTACGTCGTCGGCTACGACTGCCACGGCCTGCCGATCGAGCTGCGCGTGGATCGCGAGCTGGGTGCGAAAAAGCGCGACATGTCGGTGGCCGATTTCTGCCGTGCCTGCCGCGCCTATGCGGAGCGCTACATCGGCACGATGACCGAGCAGTTTCAGCGGCTTGGCATTCTCGGCACGTGGGACGCGCCGTACTTGACGATGAACTTCAAGTACCAGGCGTCGATCGCAAGGGCGTTCGGCAAGTTCGTCGAGCAGGGACTGGTCTACAAAGGCAAGAAGCCGGTGCACTGGTGCATCCATTGCCGTACCGCGCTGGCCGAAGCAGAAGTCGAGTACGAGCCGCACACGTCGCCTTCGATTTATGTCGAGTTCGCGCTTGCGTCCGAGAGCGCGGCGGAGTTCGCGACGCGCGTGCCGGCGCTCACCGGCCGCGACGTATCGGTGTTGATCTGGACGACCACTCCGTGGACGATCCCGTCGAACCTGGCGATCGCGTTCCATCCGGAATTCGACTACGCTGCCTACGACGTCGATGGCCGTGCGGTGATTGTCGCCGAGGCGCTGGCGCCGAAGGTGGCGGCGGCTGCGGGCCGGACGTTTGGTGAGCCGCTCGCACGGATGAAAGGCGCCGAGCTCGAGCACATCCGCTTTCAACATCCGCTCTACGCGCGAACCTCGCTCGGCGTGCTGGGTGATTACGTCACGCTCGAAGCGGGGACCGGCGCGGTGCACACGGCTCCGGGTCATGGTGCAGACGACTTCAACACCGGCGTGCGATACGGCCTGGAAATCTACGCACCGATCGGCCCGGCCGGCCACTTCCTCGACACCGTGGAACTGTTCGGCGGGCAGCGCGTGTTCGACGCGAACCCGAAAGTCGAGGAGGCGCTGAAAGAGCGCGGCAAGCTCTGGCATCGGGAAGCGTTCGCCCACACCTATCCGCACTGCTGGCGCTGCCACAACCCGGTGATTTTTCTGGCGACGTCGCAATGGTTCATCGCGCTGGACAAGCAGGGCGCGGAGAACTCGGGACTGGGGACCAGGACGCTTCGCGAAGCCGCAATCGACGCGATCGATCACAAAGTCAGATGGATCCCGAGCTGGGGACGCGACCGCATGTACAACATGGTCGCGCACCGGCCGGACTGGTGCATCTCGCGCCAGCGCGCCTGGGGTGTGCCGATTCCGGCGGTGGACTGCTCGAAATGCGGCGAGGCCATCACTTCGCCGGCGCTGGTCGAGAAAACCGCAGCAGTGTTCGATCGTTACGGCGCCGACGCCTGGTACGAGCGGCCGACTGAAGAATTCATCCCGGCGGGACTGACCTGTCCGTCGTGCGGCGGCGCGAGCTTCGAGCGCGAGATGAACATCCTCGACGTCTGGTTCGACTCGGGCTCGAGCAATCTCGCTGTCCTGACCCATCGTCCGGATCTGACCTGGCCGGCCGACATCTATCTCGAAGGCAGCGATCAGCACCGCGGCTGGTTTCAAAGCTCCTTGCTGGTCGGCCTCGGCGCCCGTGGCCGGCCGCCCTTCGAGCAGATCCTGACGCACGGATTCCTGATCGACGTCGACGGCAAGAAGATGTCAAAGTCGATCGGCAATACCATCCTGCCGCAGGACGTCATCAAGGAGAGCGGCGCCGACATCATCCGGCTGTGGGTCGCGATGAGCGATTATCGGGAAGAGATCCGGGTCGGCAAGGAGATTCTCGCCCGCGTCGCCGAGGCGTATCGCAAGCTGCGCAACACGCTGCGCTACCTGCTCGGCAACCTCTACGACTTCGATCCCGCGACCGACATGGTGCCGCTGGCGCAGATGGAGGAAGTGGACCGCTACATCCTGGCGCGCTACGCGGAGATGGCGAAGCGGGTGCTGACCGGCTACGAAGAGTACGAGTACGGTTCGATCTCGCAGGCGCTGACCCAGTTCGTCACCATCGATCTCAGCGCGTTCTACAACGACATCTCGAAGGATGGGCTGTACACGCTGGCCGCTCGTTCGCGGGAGCGTCGCTCCGCGCAGACGGCGCTGTACCTGATGGCGGACGGCCTGACACGCCTGCTGGCGCCGATTTTGTCCTTTACCGCGGACGAGCTCTGGCGCTTTCTGCCCGGGACTCGTGACGAATCGGTCCACATGGCGTTGTTTCCGACCAAGACCGATCTGGAGGCGCTGGCAGATCCTTCGCTGGCAGACCGGTGGGACCGGCTTCTGGCGCTGCGCGAGCGTGTCCTCGCCGAGATCGAGCCACTGCGGAAGAACAAACAGATCGGCAGCTCGCTGCAGGCAAAGGTCGTGTTGAACGCGACGCCCGGAGATCTCGCGACGTTGAAACGGCACGAGCGGCATCTGCCGATGCTCTTCATCGTCTCCGAGGTGGAGTTGACCGGTTCGCCGGCAGACGTGATCGGCGCAGCCGGCGCGGCGACAGACGGCAAGCCGGTGATTACTATCGCCCGGGCCTCCGGCATCAAGTGCGAGCGCTGCTGGCGCATCGTGCCGGCGGTGTCGTCGGAGCCGGAATGGGCCGGCCTGTGCGATCGCTGCCAGCACGCACTGGCTCCGGGGGCGGCTCTTGGATAACGCCATCGACGAGCCGGTCGCGGCGGTCGAAGCACGCGCGACGGCACGACCGGCTCGCTATCTGGAAGTCTGGCTGCCGGCGCTGATCGTCGCCATCGATCAGGCGAGCAAAGCCGCGATCCGCGCCATGTTACCGCTGCACGACAGCGTCACCGTCATCAGGAACTTCATGGACTTCACCCATGTCCTCAACAGCGGTGCGGCGTTCGGCATCCTGAGTGGAGCCGATTTTCCATTCAAGACCGTCGTCATCGCCGTCGTGGCCACGGCGGCGCTGATCGGGGTTGGCATGTACGCCTACAGCCTCGGCCACCATCAGCTGATCGCGCGGATCGGCCTGGCGCTCATCCTTGGAGGGGCGGCCGGCAACCTGATCGATCGCATCGCGACCGGCTCGGTCGTCGATTTCGTGGACGTGTACTGGCGGACCTACCATTTCTGGGCGTTCAACGTCGCCGACTCGGCCATCACCGTCGGCGTGGCGATCATGATTCTCGATATGCTCGGGACCGGACCCCATGTATCCAAAACTGTTTGACCTTGGCCCCCTCACCGTCTACACCTACGGCGTCCTGCTGGCCGCCGCTTACCTGCTCGGCCTGAAACTGGCGATGGTGCGGGCGGCGAAGCGCGGCCTCGACGCCAATCGCGTGCTCGACCTCGGCATCTACATCATCATCAGCGCGCTGATCGGCGCGAAGCTGTTGCTGCTGATCACGGATTTCCGCGCCTACATGGCCAACCCGCGCGAGCTGCTGACGATCGTCCGCTCGGGCGGCGTCTTCTACGGCGGCCTGATCCTCGCAGTTGCGGTCGCACTGATCTATATCCGCCGGATCGGGCTGCCGCTGTGGACGACCTGCGATGTGTTCGCGCCCGGCATCGCGCTCGGTCATGTGGTCGGCCGGTTCGGCTGTCTGTTTGCCGGCTGCTGCTACGGCAGACCGACCACGATGCCATGGGGCATTACCTTCACCAACAGGTTCGCGCTCGAGAATGTCGGGACGCCGCTCAACGTGCCGCTGCACCCGACCCAGATCTACGAGGCAGGCGCCGAGTTCCTGATCCTGATGATCCTGCTCTTGACCGAACGCAAGGGCCGGCCGTTCGCCGGCCGCACGTTCTGGATTTACATGCTGCTCTACGCCATCTCGCGGTTCATCATCGAGTTCTTCCGCGGCGACGAGCGCGGCAACGTCGGGATGTTCTCGACCTCGCAGTTCATCTCGCTGCTGCTCGCACCGCTGGCGGTGGTGATGCTGGCGTACCTGTCGCGTGCGAAAACGCCGGAGCCGAAGCGCGCGCGGAAAGCGGCGTGATCCGGACCATTACCGTACCCGATGACAGCGAGAGCGTCCGGCTTGATCGGTTCCTGGCGTCGATGCTGCCGGAACACTCGCGTTCGCAGATTCAGCGGTTAATCAAAGACGGCCACGTGCAGGTCGCCGCCAGGGCGGCCAAGGCGAACCAGTCGGTGAAGACCGGCCAGTCGGTCACGATCGACATTCCCGAACCGACCGACCCGATCCCGCAGCCGGAAGCGCTGCCGCTACCGATTCTCTATCAGGACAAGGATCTGATCGTTGTCGACAAGCCGGCGGGCATGGTGGTGCACCCGGCCGCGGGACACGAGTCCGGCACGCTGGTGAATGCGCTGCTCCATCACGTTGACGACCTCAGCGGCATCGGCGGTGAAAAGCGACCGGGCATCGTTCATCGTCTCGATCGCGGCACCTCCGGCCTGATGGTGGTGGCCAAGAACGACGCCGCCCACGAAGAACTGGCGCGGCAGTTCCACGATCGCGAAGTCGAGAAGGAGTACCTGGCCCTCGTGTGGGGCGAAGTCATGGCCGGCCGCCGCATCGATGCGCCGATTGGCCGCGATCCGAACGACCGAAAGAAGATGTCGGCGGCATCATTGCGGGTGCGGCGCAGCCGGTCGGCGGTGACGCGCATTGTTCGGGCCGAGCACTTTGGTCCGGCGCTCACGCTGGCGCAGGTCGCGATTCACACCGGCCGCACCAACCAGATTCGGGTCCACCTCAGCGCGATCGGTCACCCGATCGTCGGCGACGCGGTCTACGGCGGTGTCCACCGCCGCGTGCCAGGCGATCTGCGCGCGCTGACCCATCTCGAGCGGCCGTTTCTGCACGCTGCGCACCTGGTTTTCAAACATCCGGAAGACGGCCGCACCATGGACTTCACAAGTGCCCTGCCGGCCGACCTCCAGACCGTCCTCGATGCGGTGCGCGCCGTGTTCGAGCCGCCTAACACCTGAGACTTGCAAGGAGACTCGATGTCGATCGTGTTCACGGGTCGGGTGTTTTCGGTCGAGGTGGGCAGGAAGACGTACCCGAACGGCGAGGAGCACGACGTCGAGATCGTGCGGCATTCGAAATCGGTCGTGCTCATTCCCTGCGAAGACGATGGGCGGGTGGTAATCATCCGGCAATATCGGGCGCCGCTCGATCGTGAGATCTGGGAGTTCCCGGCGGGACGGCTGGATGCCGGCGAATCGGCGGAAGCGGCGGCGCGCCGCGAGTGCGAAGAGGAAATCGGACGCGTCCCGCATCGGCTCGAACGAATCCGCGGACTGTACCCGGCGCCTGGCTTCTGTGACGAGGAGCTGATTTTCTTTCGAGTGTCGGATCTACGTCAGCCGCCGCCCGACTCGCCGAACCATCCGGACGAGGACGAAGACATCACGACCCGAACCGTGGACGTCGCCGAGGCTCGCGCGATGCTGGAGCGCGGAGAGATCGTCGATCTCAAGACCGCCTACGCGCTCTCGCTGCTGTAAAATCCGCGTGCGCCCAGATCGCTTCTTCGATGGTTGCGGCGTGAATGGCGACGGTGTCGTCGATGCGCCTGGCGTAGCCGCCGGCCAGAACAATCACCAACGGCACACCGGCTGTCCTCACCGCGTTGAATCTCCTGCGCCGTTCGCGGAGTCAAGCTCACCGCTGTG
>DASXIR010000272.1:0-8625 GCA_036497895.1 Vicinamibacterales bacterium
AATTCTTCCTCTGACCTCGCCAAATCCGATCGACACGAAGCCGGTGCGCCGGGCGTGCGCACGGATGATCACCTCGTCATCGTCGAGCAGGAAGCGGCGCGTCTGACCATCGCCGATGTCGAGCGGCCGGCGCCCGCCCTCGGTGATCTCGAGAAGACTGCCGAGTCCGTCTGGTGTCGGCGCCGAGATCGTTCCCGAACCGAACAGATCGCCTGGCTGCAGATTGCAGCCGTTGCTGCTGTGATGAGCGACGAGCTGGGCGACCGTCCAATAGAGGTAGCGCGTGTTGCTGACCGAGAGGCGCTGCGCCGGCAGACCTGCCGTCGCCGATTCCGGCGTGAGCAGCAGCACTTCGAGCTCGATGTCGAGCGCGCCGGTTTGTTGATCCCGATCGTCGAGCAGGTACGGAAGCGGTTCCGGGTCGCCGTCGGGCCTCGGTGGCTGAGCGAGGCGGAACGGCGCCAGTGCTTCCGGCGTCACGATCCACGGTGAGATCGACGTGCAGAAGCTTTTGGCCAGGAACGGTCCCAGCGGCTGATACTCCCAGCCCTGAATGTCGCGCGCCGACCAGTCGTTCAGCAGGCAGAATCCCGCGATATGGTTCGCGGCGTCGGTGATCGGGATCGACTCGCCGAGTTCATTCCCCGGTCCGATCCAGACGCCGAGCTCCAGTTCGAAGTCGAGGTTTCGCGACGGACCGAAGGTGGGCACTGTCTCGGCCGCCGGCTTGCGCTGTCCGCCAGGCCGTCGAACCGCGCTGCCCGACACGCGGATCGACGAACTGCGGCCGTGATAACCGATCGGCACGTACTTGTAATTCGGCAGCAGCGGATTGTCCGGACGAAACTGGCGGCCGACGTTGGTGGCGTGGTGGATGCCGGCGTAGAAATCCGTATAGTCGCCGACCGCCGCAGGCAGATGCATCGAGCAGTCGCCTGCGCGATGCAGCATGCCCTCGATTTGCGATCGCTCTGGAGCTCCTTCACTCAATAGTTCTGATATCCGGGCGCGAAGCAGGCGGCACGGTTCAGCGCCGAGGCGCATGAAGTCGTTGAGCTGATCGCGGGCCGCCAGGTTCGCTGCGGCCGCCGCATCGGCCTCGAACAGCCCCGCTCGAGCGGTTGCGCCAACATCGAGGATCTCGTCACCGATCGCGACGCCACCGCGCCGGACCGGATTGCGACCGGTTGAGAAGACACCGAAGGGCAGGTTCTGGATCGGAAAGTCAGCGTGACCGTTTGCCGAGATCACCCAGCTTCTCAGCGCCGGGTCGTGCGTCGCGTCGATGTCCATGTGCCTCGGGTGCCGGCGTCTCAGGGCCGCGTCGCATCGAAATGCTTCTTCAATCGCCGCCCGTAGCCGCCGTACGATGCTTGCCGCGCGTCGGTTTGCGCGGCGTAGACGGTGACCCGCTGAGGAAAACGGGTTTCGAACATGAACGCCAGCGTCCCTTCCAGCTTGCGCGGGCGTAATTCCACGTTGCTCGCGGTTTCGAACGCCTCGTCATCAGGACCGTGCGGCAGCATCGTGTTGTGCAGCGAGATGCCGCCCGGAACGAATCCCTGCGGCTTGGCGTCGTACTGACCGCTGACCAGGCCCATGAACTCGCTCATGACGTTCATGTGATACCAGGGCGGGCGGAACGTGTTCTCCGCAACCAGCCAGCGCTCCGGAAAGATCACGAAGTCCACGTTCGCAGTCCCCGGCATTTCTGACGGCGACGTCAACACCGTGAAGATTGACGGATCGGCGTGGTCGAACAGGATTGGCCCCACCGGCGAGTATCGCCTCAGGTCGTACTTGTACGGCGCGTAGTTGCCGTGCCACGCAACCACGTCGAGCGGCGAGTGCTCGAGATCGGTGACCCACAACGCGCCGCCCCACTTCACGTACATCCGGGACGCGACGTCGCGATCTTCGTAGGCGGCGACAGGGGTCAGGAAGTCGCGCGGATTCGCCAGGCAGTTGGCGCCGATCGGACCACGCTCCGGCAGCGTAAAACCACCGCCGTAGTTTTCGCAAAGGTAGCCGCGGGCCGGTCCGTTCGCGATTTCCACCCGGATCTTCACGCCGCGCGGAATGACCGCGCATTCGCCGGGTTCGATGTCGATGATTCCGAACTCGGTCCAGAGCCGGAGTTCGCCCTGTTGCGGCACGAACAGCAGCTCGCCGTCCGCGTCGTAGAAGTATTCATGGGTCATCGAGCGCGTCACGAAATACAGATGCGCGCCCATGCCGGTGTGCGTGCCCGCATCTCCGGCTGTCGTGATCGTCCGCATGCCTTGAAGAAAGGTCAGCGGCTCTTCGGGAATGGCGATCGCGTCCCAGCGCATCGGGGCAATCGGCAGTTCGACCTCGGCGCACGGCGCTGTTCTCCACAACCCGACGTCGGCCTTCGCGAAGCTGCCGATGTGCGCCACTGTCGGACGGATGCGGTACAGCCACGATCGTTCGTTGCTGGCCCGCGGCGCCGTGAACGGCGATCCGCTCAGCTGCTCGGCGTAGAGTCCGTAGGCACACTTCTGGGGCGAGTTTCGGCCAATCGGCAGTGCGCCGGGCAGCGCCTCGGTCTCGAAGCCGTTGCCGAATCCTGACATGTAGCCTGGGGTCAGGCCGCCGCTACCCGTCGATGTCGACATGGATTTCGCCGTTCTCGACTCTCGTCGGAAAGACTTTCACGCTGTTTGTGGTTGGACCACCCGCGGGGGCACCGGTCCGGATGTCGAACAACGCAAAATGCGCCGCGCACTCCACGAAGTGCGAGACGATGCAGCCATCGGAGAGGAAGGCGCCTTGATGAGGACACGCATCACTGGTCGCGAAGAAGTCGCCGTCGAGGCGATATAGAGCGATGCGGCGGCCACCGCAATCGACGCCGAGAATGTCGCGCCCGTCGATCGCATCCACGGTTGCGGCAAAGGTCCATGACATTTATCGGGACGCATCCGCCTTCAGCACGCCGCGGCGGATCTGATCCTCCTCGATCGATTCGAACAGCGCCTTGAAGTTCCCTTCGCCGAAGCCATCGTCTCCCTTGCGTTCGATGAACTCGAAGAAGATCGGTCCGATCGCGGTCTTGCCGAAACGCTGCAGCAGCACCTTGGTGAAGCCGCCTTCGACCACGCCCTCGCCGTCGATCAGCGCACCGGTACGCTCGAGCCGAGCCAGATCCTCCCCGTGATTGGGCAGGCGCTGGTCGATGCGTGAGTAGTAGATGGGGTTCGGCGCCGGCATGAAATCGACGCCGCTCGCGATCAGCGTCTCGATCGACGCATAGAGGTCGCGCGAACCGAGTGCGATGTGCTGGATCCCTTCGCCGTTGTACTGCTGGAGATATTCCTCGATCTGACCTCGCTCGCCGGCATCTTCGTTGATCGGAATGCGAATCTTGCCGTCCGGGCTGGTCATCGCGCGCGAGTGCAGACCGGTCAACTTGCCGGCGATGTCGAAATAACGAATCTGGCGGAACTGGAAGATACGCTCGTAGAAGCCGGCCCATTCGTTGAGCCGGCCGCGATGCACGTTGTGCGTCAGATGATCGATGTAATACAGGCCGGCGCCCGCCGGGGTCGGATCTTTCTCGCCGATCCATTCGAAGTCGACGTCGTAGATCGAACCCTTCGCGCCGTAGCGATCGACGAGGTAGATGCGCAGCCCGCCGATGCCCTCAATCGCCGGGATTTCCAGTTCGTTCGGGCGGGCTGATTCTGTCACCGGTTTTGCGCCGAGCGACAACGCACGCTCGAACGCGTGCGTTGCGTCCACGACACGGAAGGCCATCGCCGGCGCGGACGGTCCGTGCTTTTCGGCGAAGCTGGCGGCGAACGATCCAGGCTGAGCGTTGACGATGAGGTTGATGTAGCCCTGGCGATAGAGCGTCACGTTCTTCGAGCGGTGCTTCGCGACCGGTACGCAGCCCATACGCTTGAACAGCGCGTCGAGGGCTGCCGGGTCGGGGTGACAGAACTCGACGAATTCGAATCCGTCGGTGCCCATCGGATTCTCGGGCGAGATAATCGGTGGCGGAGCGTCGTGCGGGTAAGGGCCCATGGTGTTCCTCCCGTCAGCGATCGTACTCGCAACTACCTCTTTGGTTCAGCTACGACAATCGCGATCGCATCGCCTTTCGGCGAAACCGCCAGGCGGGACACGACGCCGAGACCGTGCGGCGCGGCGTCGAACACTTCCGTCCAGCTGGCAGCTCCTCGCGTCCACGAAAAGACTTTCGTGCCTGCAGACATCAAAATTGTCCGCCCGTCCGGCATCCAGGCCATGTCGCGATCCGTACTGCCATCGACGGCCTTGACCAGTGGATCGATCTTCTTCGAGGCGACATCGATCTGCTTGATCCAGAATTCTCCGGAAGGCTCGCGCTGAACGAAGCTGACGGAGCCGGTGCCGGGGACCCGATGCAGCGACCGGCCGATGCCGTCAGCCACGATTTCCGCCGTGCCGCTCTTGACGTGGGCGATCTGTAAGGTAGCCGGCGAGCCGAGGACGTAAAGCGCGACCGTGTCTGCGTCCACCCACGCGTGATAGCCGACCGGCTTGATGTTCGCGAGCACGACCTCCGGGTTGCGGCCCTGCGCATCGAAGCGCCACAGCCGTTGCGATTTATCCGGCTCCGTGCGGACGACGCTGAAGCCGCCGGGTGTACCGACGCCGGCAGGCAGGAACGTGGGGGAGTTCTCGTTCTCGGCGGTCTCGGTCAACTGCTGGACCCGCTTGCCTGCACGCTCGTAGACGAAGACGTCGATCTGCTTGCCGTCGCGGTTCGCGGCGAACAGAACGCGAGCGCCGTCCGGGCTGAACATCGGCTGGTTGTCGTAGCCGGCTGCGATCGACATCGGTTCCGGCTTCGCCGTTTTCATGGACGCCAATCCGCCGTTCAATTGAACGAGGTAGATGTCGGTGCCGGGGAACGACGGCGGCGGCGCGGCCTGCGGTGCGGGCGTCGGTACGGATTGGGAGACAAACCATGCCGCAAGGAAGAGGACTGAACGCATCGCGCGCGAGTATACAGCGCCGGCCAGCCGACGGAATTCCCTTACCTGTCACGTCCCGCCGGGCTGCATCGTCTTGTCTTTGGAACGACATGGTGACGGAACCGCGGACAACGGCAGTGTGGCATCACAGAACGACAGGCGCGGGCGAGCCATTGATCCTGCTGCACGGGATCGGCATGTCACACGCGGCATGGAACCCGGTGACTCCGCGGCTCGCCCTGACCCGGACGGTCATCGCCTTCGACATTGCCGGATTCGGTGCGACGCCGCCACTTTCCGGAGGTATCGTCCCGACCATCCCTCATCTCGTCGACGCCCTCGAGCGATCGATTTACGAACTGGGCATCCGGGTCCCGGTCGATATCGCCGGAAGCTCGCTCGGTGGAACCATGGCTCTCGAGGCAGCGAAGCGCGGATTGGCACGAAGCGTCGTTGCGATTTCGCCGCCGGGCCTGTGGACGGCGCACCCACCGCTTCAACTGAAATACATTTTCGGCTCACTGCGCTTCGGGGCGACCAGGTTGCCCAGCCTTTTCAAGACGATGCTGCGGAACCCGGTGCTGCGCGAGATCGTGCTGTCGGTGCCCCTGTCGGTGGGAAGTCACCGCATGCCGGTGGACGACGCCGTTGGCTCCAGTGATGACCTCGCGTCTGCCTCGGCGTTCGAGGCAACATTCGAGAACACGCGAACGCCTTTGTGCGTCAGGGATATCACTGTTCCGGTGACCGTCGCGTTCGGCACGCGCGACTGGATCCTCGGGAAGGGTTCGCGGCGGCGCGAGGGGCTTCCGCCGCACACGCGGTGGGTCACGAAGCCGGGATGGGGTCATGTGCCGATGTGGGTCGATCCAGTCGGCGTCGCGCAACTGATTCTTGAGGGCCCGGACTTGCGGCAGAATTAGAACATGACAGGCCCGGCCGCGCAGTCGCCGTCACCCGCCGCAGGCCGTCACCTGATCCTGTTCGACGGCGTCTGCGGGTTGTGCAGTCGCCTGGTGCAATTCCTGCTCGCCCACGATCGGCGTGCGGCATTCCGTTTCGCGTCGCTCCAGAGTGCAATCGGGCAGGCGACCGTCACGCGCAGCGGTGGCAATCCCCTGGACCTGGATTCGTTCTATCTCGTTGCGGACTTTGGAACGCCAGAAGCACGAGCGCTGACCCGGAGTGATGCGGCCTTGTTCGTGGCCTCCGAGCTCGGTTGGCCGTGGAAGGCGATGCAGGCGGCGCGTGTGGTTCCGAAGGCGCTCCGAGATCGGATGTACGACTTTGTCGCCCGGCATCGTTATCGCGTATTCGGGCGCTACGACGAATGTCAGCTACCCGATCAGCAGTTTCGAAGCCGCTTCGTGGAGTGATCGCGTCTCGCGCACGTGCATCCGATCAGGTTCCATGTGTAGGATGCTATCTGTCATGCCCTGGCTCCGCCGTCCGACCACACCAGACACTCGTGAGCCGGCCCTCGACGCGGAGGCGATACGCGCGGAGGTTCAGCTCGCGTACAGACTCGTCCTGGCGCGCGAGCCAGACGTGGAAGGCCTTCGACACTACGCCCAGTCGATGGCGCAGGGTTTCTCTTTCAGGGCACTCGTTGGGGAGTTGCAGAACTCTCCCGAGTTCCGTCGCCGCCATTTGACCGCACCAGACGAACCTGGCGCCGGTCCCGCGGTGCCGTTGAACCAGAATTACGCCGCGCCAGCGGCGACGATCAATCCCGCCGATGTGATCGCGCGCCACACCGTCGAAGAGCTGATTGAGACGGCTGACGAATACTATCGAGGGATTGCGGACCCGACCGCACTCATGAGCCGCCCGTTTGCCTATCTGCACGAGGCGCCGGTCATGTTGCAGAACATGGGCGCGCTGCTCGCCGGGCTGCAGCTTGGCAAGACGATGACCGTGCTGGAATTCGGTGCGGGGACGTGCTGGCTGTCGCGCTGTCTGGCGCAGTTGAATTGCCAGCCGATCTGTTGCGACGCTTCAACGGCAGCACTGGATATCGGCCGTCGGCTCTTTGCCGAACACCCGATCATTGGTTCCACATTGTTCGCACCGGTATTCCTTCCGTTCGACGGCCATCGAATCGAGCTCGACGATGTATCGGTCGATCGCATCGTCTGCTTTGACGCGCTCCACCACGTCCCCAATGTCGATGTGGTGATGGGCGAGTTCGGTCGGGTGTTGCGCCGGGGAGGAATTGCCGGATTCAGCGAGCCCGGTCGCGACCATTCGCGTTCCGCGCAGGCGCAGTACGAGATGCGCGACCATCGCGTGCTCGAGAACGACATTGACTTGCGGGCGATTTTCGCCGCGGCCCGGGTCGCGGGGTTCACGCAGCTGACCGCGCGTGTCGCCAACGATCTGGAGGTCTCACTGGACCACTATCAGGACATCATCGAGCGGCGTGGAAATGATGTCGAGCGTGCGGTCTGGGACAACACTTGCGACACGATGCGCAGCCACACCGTCTTCTTTCTCCACAAAGGCGAGACCGGCCGCGACAGCCGCAGCCACGTTGGGCTGGGGCACGCGATGAGCACCACGCGCGTGGATCATCGGGTCGCACCCGGCGCTGGGCTGACGCTGGATCTGCGCATAGAAAACACCGGCAAGGCCACGTGGCTGAGCAGAAACATTCACGACTACGGCATCGTGCGCATTGGAACGCATCTCTACGATCGTGACGCGAAGCTGCTGGCCATCGACCACTCGAGGCACGACTTGCCGCGAAACGTCGATCCGGGTGAATCGATCGAGATGACAATCGAAGTACCGCTGCCCGAGGGCGACTTCGTCGTCGGCGTCGACCTGGTCGCCGAAGGCGTGATCTGGTTCGAGCACGTCGGATCGGCGACGCTCATGGTGTCAGCGCGCCGCAGTTGATGACGCCGAAGTTCTTCTCAGGCTCACTCTCATGGTGACTCGACTGCTGGTTGCCTGCGCTCTGATGGCAGTGAGCGTGACGATCCACGCTGCCGGCTTGACGTACGCGCTTCGACGGCTGCGCCGATTGCAGATGACGGCGCTGCGATTCTGGGCGAGTACCCGCTTGTTTGTGGTCATCGCGGTCTGGATCGTGATGCTGCACCTGGCGGAGATCGCGGCCTGGGCCGGGATCTATGCCTGGAGCGGCGCGATGCCCGACCTGCAGACGGCCTTCTATTTCAGCGCCGTCACCTATACAACCACCGGATACGGCGACGTCGTGCTGCCGGCGGCGTGGAGGCTCGACGGCGGCGTCGAGGCGCTCACCGGCATCCTGATGTGCGGATGGTCCACAGGCTTTTTCTTCGCGATTGTGAACAGACTGCACGAGTCAAACACTCCGAAATCCAGCGCCTGACCCACCGATCTCGTTGACTTCGATCGGGCAGCGCTCATCGAGCCGCAGTCACCAAGGACTGGCGGCGCGGCGGCGTCCGGAGGCGAGAATGACGACACCAACCAGGTTCATGACGCCGATGAGCAGCACGATCTTGGCCGCGAACGTGAACACGCTTTCTACCTGAATGATCGGAAACACCGACAGCACGATGTAGAGCACCGTCATCAGCAGGCCCGACAGGGAAGCCAGTCGCAGCCACCATGGCGGACGGGACGCCATACCCTTCAGCCCGAAAAG
>DASXIR010000273.1:0-16541 GCA_036497895.1 Vicinamibacterales bacterium
CAAGTCAGCCTGCGCAGTCCCCTGCACCGACATTCAACAAAGACATCGCGCCGATCGTGGTGGACCGTTGCGGCATGTGTCATCGCCAAGGCGGCCCGGCGCCGTTCAGCCTGCTCACGTACGCGGACGCGAAGCGTCGCGCGACGCTCGTTGCATCGGCGACCAGGTCGCGCTACATGCCGCCCTGGAAAGCCGATCCCGCCAACGGTCCGTTCGTCGGCCAGCATCCGCTGAGTGAAACCGAGATCGCCCTGATTCAACGCTGGGTCGCGACTGGTGCGGCGGAAGGCAATCCGGAGGATACGCCCGAACGCGTGCGCGACGCTCAGGCGGGCAAGCTCTGGACGGGTAGCTGGCAGCTCGGCGTCCCCGATCTCGTCGTCACGCTTCCCGAGGCCTACACGCTGCAGGCCGACGGCACCGATGTGTTCCGTATTTTCGTGGTGCCGCTGCCGGTCGATCGCGTCCGCTTCGTCCGCGGACTCGAGTTCCGGCCTGGCAACGCCAGGGTGGTGCACCACGCCAACATCCGCGTCGACCCGACGCCGGCGTCGCGAGCGCTCGACGAAGCGGACGAGGGGCCGGGGTACAGTGGTTTGATCCTGCGCTCCGCCGATTATCCGGAGGGGCACTTCCTCGGCTGGACGCCTGGCCAGGTTGCGCCGTTGCTGCCGAAGAGTCTGGCGTGGCGGCTCGCGCCGCGGACCGACCTCGTGATCGAGGCGCACATGCAGCCGAGCGGAAAGCCGGAACTGGTCCAGCCCACGATCGGCTTGTATTTCAGCGACGAGCCCCCGACTCGAATTCCGGCGATGCTGCGACTGGGCAAGCAGAACATCGACATCCCGGCTGGCGACGCGCAATACACCGTCACCGACTCGTACACCCTGCCGGTCGATGCCGAAGTGCTGGCGCTGCAGCCGCACGCGCACTATCGCGCACGCGACATCCGCGGCGAGGCGACCTTGCCCGACGGTACGAAGCGGACGCTGATTCACATCGGAGACTGGGACTTCCGGTGGCAGCACGTCTTTCAGTTCGTGCAGCCGTTCTGGTTGCCGAAAGGGACCACGCTGTCGATGCACTACCGTTACGACAACTCCACCGCGAATCCGCGCAATCCGGAGCACCCGCCCAAGCGCGCGCAATGGGGACAACGCTCGTCGGACGAGATGGGCGACCTCTGGATCCAGGTGCTGACCCACGACGAACCCGACCTGGTGACGCTGACCCGGCAATTCCGCACCAAGGTCGCCGCCGAAGACGTCAACGGCTACGAAGCCGAGATCGCGCGTCACCCCGACGATGTCGGACTGCATGACGATGCGGCGCTGCTGTATCTGGAAATCGGCCAGCCGGAACGAGCCGTCGCACATTTTCAGCGTGCGCTCGCGCTCAAGGGTGGGTCGGCACCGGCCCATTACAACCTGGGTACGGCGTTCGCGATCGCGCGACAGTTCGACCAGGCTGCGATCGAGTTCCAGACGGCGATCAAGCTCGATCCCGGCTACGCCAATCCGCACACGAACCTTGGCAACGTATT
Source organism: Vicinamibacterales bacterium (assembly GCA_036497895.1). Taxonomy (GTDB): domain Bacteria; phylum Acidobacteriota; class Vicinamibacteria; order Vicinamibacterales; family CAVVIG01; genus CAVQFC01. The sequence goes on from DASXIR010000273.1 coordinate 1,544, forward strand.
CCTCGCGCAACAGAAGTACGACGAGGCGATCAGGGAGTTTGCCGAAGCCGTGCGCCTGCAGCCCGACTCGGCGGCCGCCAAGAGCAATCTCGCCGCGGCGAAGGCGGCCGCAGACAGACGTAAGCAGTGACCTCGAGGCGCATCGACGACTGATCCACCACCGAGGAACGAAGTCCCGGGTCCCTTGGCCTACGTGCGCTGCCCCGTTGCGTCCGGACTGAGGACGAAGGACCAGGAACGGACCAAGACCTAAGCAACAAGGCCCGAGGACCGGTCGCTTCGCCCACTACACCAATGCGAAAAATGCTTTAGTCGCCCGTCCCATCGGCGGCGATGTGGCGAGCACGTGGCCGGTGATGATCACCAGGGTCATCTGCAGCGTGAACGGGATGAGGTCCCAGAAGCCGCGGCCCCACGCGTCGATTGTCTGTGCCAGGCTGGCTGGTATCGCGATCAACGCGGCGCCAATCGCCAGCACGGTGGCGATCAACGCAAACACGAACGCGTCGGGCACCCACCGCTCGGTCCAGTCGGTCAGCGCCAGCGCCGCGCGCGCCACCGCTCCCGGTTGTTCTGTCATCCTGAGTGGCGGTTACCTTAACATAAGCGTCGCATGGCGCTGCTGAGCGAAAGCCCCACCGTTCTCCCGGTGCACCGCAAGATCCTGGCGTTCTCGTTCATCGGCTGGATCTTCGACTTCTACGATCTGCTGATCCTCAGCACGCTGGTCACGTCGACGTCGCTGGTGAAGGATCTCGGACTGGCGAAGGACGAGGTCGCAATCCTGCTCGGCGCGGCGCTCGCCTTCACTGCGGTCGGCGGCTTCATCGGCGGCGCGATGGCGGATCGGTACGGCCGCAAGCCGATGCTGATGGCCACGATCCTCGTCTACAGCGTCGGGACGCTGGCCTCCGGCTTGTCAGTCGGATTCTGGACGCTGCTGGTGGCGCGCGCCGTGACCGGCATCGGCGTCGGCGGCGAATGGGCGGTCGCGCACGCACTGGTCGGCGAGACGGTGCCGCCGGCGGTCCGCGGCCGTTATGGTTCGTACCTGCAGAGCGGGTCTGCATTCGCGCGCTTCTTCGCGTCGATGGCCGGCCTGCAGCTGGCACCGCTCATCGGATGGCGTGCGGTCTTCATGCTCTCCGCTGTTCCCGCCTTGATGGTCGTCATCGTCCGGCGTCAGATGCCCGAGTCGGATGTATGGCTGCTCAGTGTGAAGAACGGCGTCAACCAGCGTCTCGGGTACGTCGCCGCGCTCGGACAAATGGTCGGCCCTTCGCTGCGAAAAACGACCGCGCTGGCGCTGTCGGTGACGACCTTCAACATGGCCGCCTATTGGTTCAAGACCATCTGGTTGCCGACCTACCTGCACGAAACCCGCGGTCTGTCACTCAATCAGACGACGACATTGCTGTTGATGGATCAGATCGGCTCGATCGTCGGCTATGTCGCGTTCGGTTTTGCCAGCGACCGGTTCGGCCGCCGCCCGAGCTTTACCGCGTTTTCGATCATCAAGGCGCTCGGCCTGGGCATGATCACGTTGGGGTGGAGCGCTGCCGGCGGCTACACCGCAACGACGTTCGGCTTCATGCTGCTGGTGGGCTTCGGCGAAGGAAATTGGGGTTGCATCGGGCCGCTGTTGAACGAGGTATTTCCAACCTCGGTGCGTGCGGCGGCGCTGGGGATTATCTACAACACCGCGCGCGGCGTGCAGTTTCTGGCGCCCACGATCATCGCGATGGTGGCGGCCAGGGCGACCTTCGGCGCCGGCATTGCGCTCGCCGTGCCGTTCGCGCTGCTGGCTGGCGCCATGATCTGGACGCTGCCGGAGACCAAAGGCGTGCGCCTGATGTCCGAACTCGCGAAGACCTAGACCTGCTTCAATTCGAAGATCGTTGCTTTCGTCGGTGCGACGGATCGGCGAGGAGGTTCGCGGACACGAGCGCCACGATAAGCGCGGTCATCAGTCGCATGCCGCGGACTATAATGCGCCGGCTGAAGAGGGCAACGATGAATAGAGTTGCAGTGCGCGGCGCGTGGTTCGCGGTCGGAGCGGTGGTGCTGTCGCTGGGTTCCGTGGCCTCGGGGTCGCGAGCCCAGCCACAGTCCGAAGGGGCGGCCCTTTATGACGGCGCCTGCGCGATGTGTCACGATGCCCCGGCGGCCGGCTCGCGCGCGCCGCTGAAGAGCGCGCTGCGGGATCGATCGCCGGAAGCGATCGTCGACGCGTTGACCGGCGGCGCAATGCGCTACCAGGGACTCTCGCTGAGCGGAGCCGAACGCCGCGTGATCGCCGAGTATCTCACCGGGCGATCGTTGGGCGGCGATCTGACCGGTGCCGCGACCAGCAGATGTACCGCGCCGCCCGCGCTGGCCGACCCGGCGACGCATCCGTTGTGGAACGGATGGGGTCCGACGATCGAGAACACCCATTTTCAGTCCACGGCACAGGCTGGCCTCACCGCCGCTCAAGTCCCGAATCTCAAATTGAAATGGGCGTTTGGATTTCCCGACACGACGTCGGCCTGGGGGCAGCCGTCGATTGTCGGCGGCCGGCTGTTCGTCGGCAGCCAGAACGGCACGGTGTACTCGCTCGATCCGAAGACCGGCTGCGTCATCTGGACGTTTACGGCCGAGGGCGGTGTGCGCGCGTCCGTGTCGATCGCTGGTCGCGGCGGTGCGGCGCCGGCGACGCAGTACGGGGCGTATTTTTCCGATCAGAAGGGATTCGCGTACGCGCTCGATGCCGCGACCGGCGCACAAATCTGGAAACGGAAGGTCGAGGATCATCCGCTGATCCGGCTCACCGGTTCGCCTGCCGTCTACGACGGCCGCATCTACGTTCCGACCTCGTCGTACGAAGAAGCGGGCAAGGGACCGACCTACGCCTGCTGCACGTTCCGCGGCAGCATCGTGGCGCTCGATGCCGCGACCGGCAATGTGTTGTGGCGCGCCTATACGATCGCCGAGCCAGCCAAGCTGATGGGCAAGCGCGCCGATGGTGTCGAGGCGTGGGGACCGGCTGGCGGCGCGATCTGGTCCGCGCCGACGATTGACGTCAAGCGCCGTGCGATATACGTCGGTGTCGGCAACACGTATGCGGGCCCGATCACGCAACCCGGCGCGAATGCCGTCGCGGCCTTCGATCTGAAAGACGGTCACCCGTTGTGGGCGACGCAGGTGTCGGCGCCGGATGTTTTCGGTTGTCGCAACGGTGAAGCTAACTGCGGCGACAAGCAGGGACCGGACTTCGATTTTGGCAGCGCGCCAGTGCTGACGCGCCTGCCGAACGGTCGCGATGTCATCATCATCGGCAACAAGTCGGGCATCGGCTACGAAATGGATCCCGACAACCATGGCAAGATTCTGTGGGAATATCGCGCCGGCAAGGGCGGGACACTGGGCGGGATCGAGTGGGGTGCGACCGTTGACGCCGATCAGGCGTACTTTCCGGTCGCCGACGGCAACAGCCCCGAGCCAGGCGGCCTGCATGCGGTGAACCTGACGACCGGTGCGCGGGTGTGGTTCGCGTCGCCGCCCGCGCCGGCCTGCGGCACGCGCGGCCGCGGCTGCAACGGTGCGCAATCCGCGGCGATCACGGCCATTCCCGGCATCGTCTTTTCGCCGTCCAACGACGGTGCCGTCCGCGCATTCGCGGCGAAGGACGGCGCGATTGTCTGGCGATTCGATTCGAACCGCGAGTTCCAGACGTTGAATGGCGTCAAGGCCCGGGGCGGATCGATGAACGGTCCTGCTCCCGTTGTCGCCGGCGGCATGCTCTATGTGAACTCCGGCTACGGCGCGTTCGGCTCGCGCACCGGTAACGTGCTGATGGCCTTCGGCGTGGAATAGCCGGAAATTCGGCTTTCTTACTCCGTTTTTCTCCAAAACCAACAATCTGGAGCCGCCTGGACCGTCTGGACATTAAATCGAAGAGATCCGTCCACTTACCGGTATCATGAGTGTGGCGCTGGAAGTCCAGTGCCATTGACAGGAGACGACATGGCGACGACGAACGGCACGATCAAGCGGCTGGTACACGACAAGGGCTTCGGGTTCATTGCGGCCAGCGACGGCAGCGAGTATTTCTTCCATCAGAGCAGCTGCCAGACTCCCTTCGACGAACTGCGCGAAGGCCAGGCGGTGACTTTCGAAAAGGGTCAGGGTCCGAAGGGACCACGCGGCGAGAACGTCAAGCTGGCCTAGACGAACCCGAGCGGTCGACCACCGCACGAAACGGTGTACCCCATTCGTCGTCTCGCGGCATCTGTCGCAGTTATTACGCTCGTTCTGATCGGAGCCTTCACCCGGCCGGCTGCCACACAGCCGGCCGACGGCGCCGCGTTGTTCGACCGCCACTGCAGCACCTGTCATAACGGCGAAGACCCCCGCGCCCCGTCGACAGGCTCTTTGCGTGGACGGTCGCCTGAGGCGATCGTCGACGCATTGACCGCCGGCCCGATGCGATACCAGGGGTTATCGCTCGGCGGCGGCGAGCGTCGGGCCATCGCAGAATTCCTCACCGGCCGGACCCTGCGAACCAGCGTCACCGGCTCCGCGACAGGGGTGTGCGCAAAACCTCCTCCATTCGCGGACCCAACCACCCGTCCTCTGTGGAACGGCTGGGGCCCCTCTCTCGACAACACACACGTTCAATCCACGACAGCAGCCGGACTCATCGCAGCCGACATACCACGTCTTCATTTGAAGTGGGCGTTCGGCTTCCAGGACGCGACCTCGTCCTGGGCACAGCCCACGGTGGCGGGCGGCCGCCTGTTCGTCGGCAGTCAGTCGGGCACCGTGTATTCCCTGAACGCGGCCACTGGCTGCATCGCCTGGACGTTTACGGCGCAAGCCGGCGTGCGTGCTTCGGTCTCGGTTGGTCGGTCTGCCGGCGCCGGGCGCAATGTGACCTGGGCCGCGTATTTCTCCGACCAGATTGGATTCGTGTACGCGGTGAACGCCGTCAACGGAAAGCTGTTGTGGCGACGTAAGGTCGACGATCATCCGCTGGTGCGCCTGACCGGATCGCCGGCGCTGTTCGAGGGTCGCCTCTACGTGCCGACTTCGTCATACGAAGAGGGCGGGAAGCCCGCTGGTTATTCCTGTTGCACCTTCCGCGGCAGCCTCCTTGCCCTCGACGCTCGCACCGGCGACATCGTCTGGCAGGCCTTCACCATTCCTGAGAAAGCGACGTTGCTGCGCCAGTTCGCTGACGGATCGGAAGAGTGGGGACCGTCGGGCGGCGCGGTGTGGTCGGCGCCGACCATCGACTCGAAGCGTGGCGCGATTTACGTCGGCGTCGGCAACGCCTACAGCGGACCCATGCAGCCGACGACTGACGCGGTTGTCGCCTTCGACTTGAAAACAGGCGCGATGCGCTGGTCACGGCAGATGGCGCCCGGAACGACCGACGTGTTTGGCTGCGTGCCGGGCGACGTCAATTGCCGCGAGCGGCAAGGACCAGACTTCGATTTCGGTGCGTCACCGGTGCTCGCGAAGCGCACCGACGGCCGCGACCTCATCGTCGCGGGACAGAAATCCGGAGTCGTCTACGCTCTTGATCCCGATCGTCAGGGAGAGCAGATGTGGCGATATCGTGCCGGCGGCGGCTCGGGGCTGGGTGGCATTCAGTGGGGTGTAGCGGTGGATGCCGAGCGCGCCTACGTCCCGGTCGCGGAAATCTACACGCCGGAGCCGGGCGGCCTGCACGCGGTGGACCTCGCAACCGGCACACGCGCCTGGTACGCCGCACCGCAGCCGCCGGCCTGCGGCAAGCAGAGTCGATCCTGCAGTGGAGCGCAGTTTTCAGCGGTGACGGCGATTCCCGGAGTAGTTTTCTCGCCGTCGAATGACGGCGTCGTGCGCGCGTATTCGACCGGCGACGGCGCGATCGTCTGGTCGTTCGACACGAACAGGGAGTTCCCGACCCTGAACGGCGTCAAGGCGAAAGGCGGATCGATGAACGGTCCGGCGCCGACCGTGGCGGGCGGCCTCGTCTACGTCAGTTCCGGTTACAGCGCGTTCGGTCTTCGACCAGGCAACGTGCTGCTCGCTTTCGGCGTCGACTGACGCCGGCGTCGCTTGACCGTTGCGACCAGCGCCTCTTTGGCATCCCGGCTCAACTGCTTGACCGCGAATTCCCGTCGCAGCGCATCACCGTGGGACCGGCAGGCCTCTGAATACACGAGGCGCACTGGCGTCCGGCCCCGCGTGTACCGCGCTCCTCGTTTCCGGTTGTGGGTCCGGACCCGGGCGATCGGATCGCGAGCGTAGCCCGTATACAACGTCCCGTCCGCGCAGCGGACGATATAGACGAAATGCACCGGGGGATTGTAGTACGAGCCGAAGACTGAGGCTTTGGGGAGTCCGCCTTCGCGGCTTTGCCGCTACGGTGAGACAGACTTTGCGAGTCAGTGACTCGCTGGCTTGCCTAGACGCAGCTCGGCGTACGCCGAGCGAAGTCTGGAGGCGGGGGGATTCGCACCCCCGTCCGAAGATGTAAGACCGAAGGCATACTACGTTGCGTAGCCGCTCCTGTTGTTTCGCCCCTGGCGTGAAGAAGCGACAAAAACCGCCAGGGACTAGCCTCGAAAAATCTCATCGCCGCCGTCCGAGACAGCCAGCGGCGACCAGCCTACTGAATGACGTTCGGCCCCCGGCCCGTAGGTTGACCAGGGCGAACGCTCACAGGTTATTAAGCTGCGAGAGCGAGCTGCGTGTTCGCAGTTGTGTTTTTCCACCGGATTTACGAGTCAGTGGAGCTCGGCAACGCATCCTGCGACCATCAACCTCCGTCGAAACTAGTCGCCCCCATGCGAACTTCATTGTAGGGTCTGCCGGCTACAGCCGTCAAATGATTCTGCCCGTTGGAGTTGCTCGACTTCCGGTGCTTGACTTGGCTGTACCGTGACCCGCATAATTTGAATATTCAACCATATGACGTCTGACGAACGGGACTCGGGTGCGTTCGAGACACTGATCGCCAGGCTGCGCGAGACCATTGGTCAGCAGGTGCAGACCGTGCTCGACGAGCTGCATGCCACGGCGCTCGCGGATCGCGATCGGTCGATTGCGGAGGCCCGCGCTGAGGCCGAGCGCGGTGCCGGTGATCAGCTGGCCGCTGAGGTCGCGGCGGCGACGGCGCGCGCGCACGAGGCCGCGCACCGCGAAGGCTATGCGCTCGGCAAGGACCACGGCTATTCGAGCGGCAAAGACGATGGGTTTGCGGCCGGCAAGGACGAAGGTTTTGCTGCCGGCCGGGACGAAGGCTTCGCCGCCGGCAAGGATCACGGCTACGCGGCTGGCGCCGATGATGCGCGCGCGCAGATGCCGCCGGTTGCCGCATTCGACTCGGGATCGGCCGACCGTCTGGCGGACGGCGTCCGCTCGATCGGCCGCGCCCGATCGCTCAGCGAAATTCTCGACGCGCTGGTCGGCGCCATCGGTCGCGAGGCGACTCGGTCGGCGCTTTTCCTCGTGCGCGGCGAACGGTTCCGGGCGTGGCGACTTCTCGGTTTCGGGCGGCTGGACGATGACTCGTCACTCGAGTTTCCATTCAGCGAAGCCGGCATCCTTGCCGATGCGGTGAGGACCAATGCGGTCGCCACCAACCAGGCCGGCGGCACCGCGCCGGGGTTCGCGTCGCTCGCGGCCGGCCGTCCGTGCGTAGCGCTTCCCATTCCGCTCAGCGGTGAAGTCGTCGCCGTCCTCTATGCTGATCTCGGTGCTGATCACGATGCCGATCACGAGTCGGCGCCGCTCAACACCGCGTCGATAGAAGTGCTGACCAACCACGCCGCGCGCAGCCTCGAAGCGATGACGGCGTTCAAGGCCGCGCGGGCGATCATGTCGCAGCCGGATGGCACTGCGTCGACCGATGCCGGACACTCGTCAACGCCGGATGCCGACGGGGCGCACGACGCCGATGCTTCGGCACGCCGTTACGCCAGGCTGCTGGTATCGGAAATCAAGCTGTATCACGAGGCTGCGGTGGTTGCCGGCCGCCGCGACGGCGACCTCGGGCAGCGGTTGAGCACTGAGATCGCTCGCGCACGTGCGCTCTACGAACAACGGGTGCCGCCGCCGGTCCGCGCGCGTGTCGACTATTTCCACGACGAACTGGTGCGGACGCTCGCCAACGGCGATGCGAGCGTCCTGGCAGCCAAAAATTAGCAATCACAAAATCAGACGTTGGAAATTGGAAGTCGGACGGAATGTTGAAGAGTAACAAGCTGTTCGCGGTGACGTTGGGCGCGGCGTTGTTGATGCCGGCCGCCTCGATGCGCGCGCAGGTCCCGGCCGCGCCGGCCGCCGGCGATCTGGTGCTCAAGCCGACCAACCATCCGCGCGTGCCGGTCGATCCTTCGGACGTCTGGCTGGTCCCCACCAAAACCCCGCCGCGCACTGCCGTCATCAACGAGTTCGTGACCGCGGTCAAGCTCGAAGTCGACTCCAACTTTGCCAGGGCCCTGCCGATCCTGTCGCAATCCGCGATTCAGGAAGGCGTGCTCGGTCACTACGCGGCGTACTACCAGGGCCTCGCCGAACTGCGGCTTGGCCGTCCGGCCGACGCCAGGCGGACGTTCAAGTCGCTCGCGGCCAGGCACCCGATTGGCTACCTGGCCGAGGCCGTGGCCCTGCGCGAAGCCGAATGTGCGGAAGCTGGCAGCGACCAGTCCTCGGCAATGGAAATCTACGCGCGTCTGGCCGCCACCAAGACCACTGCGCCAGACGATGTGCTGATGCGGCTGGGGCGGGCGGCGAGGGCGGCCGGCGATCTCGATCGCGCCACCGACGCATTCCAGCGCGTCGTCTACGAATTTCCGTTCAGCGATCTCGCGCTGGTTGCCAGCAACGAACTCGAATCGCTGCCGCTCGCGCCGATTGCGCCGGGAAGCACGCGCTACAAACTGGAACTGGGCCGGGCCGAACGTCTCTTCGGCGCCAAGCGGTACCCGCAGGCCAAGCAGGCGTTCGAGGCCGTGCGCGGCGCGTCCCAGGGCGACGACCGCGAACTCGTCAACATTCGCCTTGCCGAGTGCGACTTCTTCCTGAAGCACGCGCGCAACACCCGTGACGCGCTCAAGCCGTACATCGAGAACGCCTCGCGAAAAGGTGAGGCGTTGTATTTCTATGCCGTCGCGATCCGCGAACTCGGCGATCAAGCCGAATACTTCCGCATCATCCGGCGGCTGGCTGACGAATTCACTTCGCAAAGCTGGGCCGAAGAGGCGCTGAACAACCTCGCCACGCATTACATCCTGCAGAGCGACGACGACAACGCCGATGCGATCTTCCGCGAGATGATCGCGAAGTTCCCGATGGGACGCTACGCCGAGCGCGCCTCGTGGAAAGTCGGCTGGAACGCCTACCGGCGCGGCCGCTACGCTGAGGCGATTCAGGTGTTCGAACCAGCCGCGATGCACTTTCCGCGATCGGATTACCGTCCGAGCTGGTTGTACTGGTCAGCGCGAGCCTACGAGGCCCTGAACCAGCCGGCGCTTGCGGATGCCCGCTACACGCTGGTCACGACCGATTATCTCAACAGCTATTACGGTCGCCTGTCGCTGACCCATCTCGACGGACGTGCACCGCAGCGGCGTCTTGTGGCGAACGTACAGGCGCCGCCGCAGGCCGCACCGGCCGATCCATCGGTCGAAGAGCCGCCAATGGTGGCGCCGCTGCCGCCGAACCAACAGGTGGTGCGGGCGCTGCTGTCGATCGAGCTCTGGGACCAGGCGCTCGACGAACTGCACTACGCGCAGAAGGCCTGGGGCGATTCGTCGGCCATTCAGGCGACAATCGGCTGGATTTATCACAAGCGCGGCGAACTGCGGGCCGGCATCAATCAGATCAAGCGGGCGTATCCGCAATACATGGCCGCCGGCGGCGAGGAACTGCCCAGCGATCTGTTGAAGGTGCTGTTTCCAGTCGACTACTGGGCGCTGATCCGGCGGTATTCCGCTGAACATCAGCTCGACCCGTACATGATGGCGGCGCTGATCGCGCAGGAATCGAACTTTGTTCCCGACGTCCGTTCGCCGGCCAACGCCTATGGTCTGATGCAGCTGGTGCCGGCGGCCGGACGTCAGTATGCGAAGACGCTGAACAGGCGCTACTCATTGAGCCTGTTGACGACTGCTGACACCAATCTGCGCATGGGCACGGCATACTTCGCCGATCTGGTGGAGAAGTTCGGCGGCGCGCACTATGCGCTGGCCAGCTACAACGCCGGGCCTGCGCGCGTCGCGCATTGGATGGCCGAGCGTCCCGGCATGGATCGGGACATGTTCATCGACGACATCCCGTTCCCGGAGACCCAGGCCTACGTGAAGAAAATCATCGGGACGGCCGAGGACTACCGCCGTCTCTATGGCCCGGATGGGTCGGCCGGCGACACCGTACCTGCCACAACCCAACCGGCAGCGTCAGACGCCGCCGCCAAGAAAAAGGCCGCGCCGCCGGCGAAGAAAAAGACCGCCGCGAAAAGCAAGAAAGCCGCGTAAGCCGAGGTATGTCCAAACTCAAAGGGTCGAAGAAAGCGACGCAGTTCACCGAGTCGGTCATCCGCGAGATGACGCGTCTCAATCACCTCTACGGGGGCGTCAACCTCTCTCAGGGGTTTCCTGATTTTCCGGCTCCGCCGGCAATCAAGGAGGCGGCGTGCGCCGCGATCAATGCCGACGTCAATCAGTATGCCGTGACGTGGGGGGCGCGCCCGCTCCGCGAGGCCGTGGCCCGCGAGTTCACGCGCCGCTACGGCGTCCCGGTCGTCGCCGACCAACAGGTCACGGTCTGCTGCGGGTCGACCGAAGCCATGATGTCGACGATGATGGCGATCATCGATCCGGGCGACGAAGTGGTGATCTTCGAGCCGTTCTACGAGAACTACGGGCCGGACGCGATCCTCTCGGGCGCCACGCCGCGCTACGTCACGCTGCACGAGCCTGACTGGAGTTTCGACCCGGACGAACTGGCGGCAGCGTTCAACGATCGGACCAAGGCGATCATCATCAACACTCCCAACAACCCGACCGGGAAGGTGTTCTCGCAGGACGAACTCGAGATGATCGCCGCGCTGTGCCGCAAGTGGGATGCGATCGCGATCTCCGACGAGATCTACGAACACATCATCTACGACGGCCAGCGGCACATCCCGATCGCGACCATCGAGGGGATGGCTGACCGCACCGTTACCATCAACGGGCTCTCGAAAACTTACAGCGTGACCGGCTGGCGCGTCGGCTGGACCATCTCGCCGCCGTCACTGACCGGCCCGATTCGCAAGGTGCACGACTTTCTGACCGTCGGCGCGCCCGCTCCGCTGCAGGAAGCCGGCGCAGCGGCGCTCGGCATGGCAGATGACTACTACGTCGCACTCGCCGCCAACTATCAGAAGCGCCGCGACGTCCTGCTCGAGATCCTCCGCCGCCACCAGTTCACGTGCTACACGCCGCTCGGCGCCTACTACATCATGACCGACATCAGCACCTTCGGGTTCGCCGACGATGTGGAGTTCGCGCGGTATCTGGTGAAGGACGTGGGCGTCGCCGCGGTGCCGGGCAGCAGCTTCTACAAGACCGCTGCGGGGCGCACCAAGCTGCGTTTCTGTTTCTGCAAGCGCGACGAGACGCTGGCGGAGGCGGATCGACGGCTGGAACTGCTGGTTCCGGCGGGCGTCACACTGCACTAGCCTGGTTTTGGTTCGTCGTGCGAGGTGCGTCGTGCAGAGTGCGGGCCTTTCAGGCCCCCAATTCCCGCGACCCTGAAAGGCTTGCGCTACGTGCCCGGTCAGTAACGAAGCACGGCTCCGAAATACAATCCTCGAAGCGTCATCGACCCCGAGTCGGTCTTGATCAAGTAGCCGACGTCCATCGAGCGAAAACCACCCTTCACGCCGATGTTCGGCGTGAAGTTGACGGTGCCGTAGATGTCGATGTCGATGTCGTGGCCCTGGTAGCGGGAGTCAATCGAGTTGGGGATCGCGAAGGCGGCCACTTCACCGGTAATTGAAATCGACGGTGCGACATAAACGCGGCCAATACCGCCGATGGCCGGAATCGGTGCCCTGGCCTGCGCGAATTCAGATGCGAACGGGCTGTCGAGCTCGACGCGCACGTTGGTGTATTTTGCCTCCAGGATGAAGCCGGCAAAGCCGGAACTGGTCGAGACGAAATCGTACTCGTAGCCGAACCGCCACTCATCCCACTTCATGGTCGAGTTGACCGGCACGCCGACCTGGTAGCGGATGCCGTTGAAGTCGATGCTCGTCTTCAGCACCGCGTCACCAACGAAGGAAATCGGCACGTAGTTCAACCGGAACTTGTGCTTTTTCGCGGGCTTCAGGATGACCTGGAGCGCGGGGAAGTGCGTGTCGGTGACGCCGAGGTCCCTCTCGGCGTTGATCTGCGAGCCCGGCAGCCCCGCCAGCACGCCGGTGCCGGCGCTCGCGACGGTGATGTCCGAGGAGGGAAACCAGAGATCGCCGCCGACTTCGATGTGATAGTTCTCGGGGCCGGACGGATTGTTCACCGGCTGCGGCTTGTATTGAGCAGCGGCGGGGGCGGCGATCAACCCGAACGCGACCGCGGTGCCGACCCATTTGTACAGACGAATAGCGGCAGCTCTTCTCATCATTGATCTGGAACCCGAAAGTGGAGCGCCCCTGGGGAAGGCGGGTTCAGCCTAACACACGGCTGCGGCGAGTACAAGTTGTGACAATCAGTGACCGATCGGAGAACCGCAGCAGGTCCATTCCGTCCTGCTGTTTCGTTGACACCGGTCGAGGCAGCGCGTAGAGTCTGAGCGCCGGTCCAGGGATGGCCGACGCTTTGTTTGTCAGGAGAAACCAATGCTCAAGACTCTGAAGTACGCGGCGCCGGCTGTTGTGGCCGTTGGCGCAGCCGTCGTCTGGATGACGGTCGGCACGTCGAGCCAGACCTCGATGCCGAGCACCAAGAATGGCGACTGGACGGCGTACACCGCGGACGTCCGCGGCACCCGCTACGCACCACTCGATCAGATCAACGCCTCGAACTTCAACAAGCTCGAAGTGGCGTGGCGTTTCAAGACCGATAACCTGGGAACGCGTCCCGAGTTCAAGCTCGAAGGGACGCCGCTCGCGATCAGGGGCGTGCTGTATACGACTGCCGGCACCCGCCGATCGGTGGTGGCGCTCGACGGCCGCACCGGCGAGCTGATCTGGTCGCACAGCTACCGCGAAGGGCAGCGCGCCGCGATTGCACCGCGCCAGCTGTCCGGCCGCGGCGTTTCGTACTGGACCGACGGCAAGGGTGACGAGCGCATCCTTTACGTCACGCCCGGCTACCGCCTGTTCGCGCTCAACGCCAAGACCGGCGCGATGATCGCCGGCTTCGGCGACGGCGGCGTCGTCGACCTGAAGAAAGGCGCCGTGTTCGGTAAGGGCCAGCAGATCGACCTCGAGACCGGCGAAATCGGACTGCACTCCACGCCGACCATCGTCAAGGACACGGTCATCGTCGGGTCGTCGTTCAAGGAAGGCATGACCGTCAAGACCCACAACAACACCAAGGGTCTGGTCCGCGCCTTCGACGTCAAGACCGGAAAGGTGCTGTGGACGTTCAACACCATTCCCAAGCCGGGCGAGTTCGGCAACGACACGTGGGAGAACGAGTCGTGGGCGACCAACGGCAACACCGGCGTGTGGACCCAGATCACGGTGGACGAAGAAGCCGGCATCGCGTACCTGCCGGTCGAATCGCCGACCTCGGACTTCTACGGTGGTCATCGTCCGGGCAACAACCTGTACGGCGAGAGCCTCGTGGCGGTGGACCTGAAAACGGGTCAGAAGAAGTGGCACTTCCAGATCGTTCACCATCCGATCTGGGACTACGACCTGTCGTCGGCGCCGATCCTGCTCGACATCAACGTGAACGGAAAGGCGATCAAGGCAGTTGCGCTGCCGAGCAAAGAAGCGTTCCTGTATGTGTTCGACCGGATCACCGGCGCGCCGGTGTGGCCGATCGAAGAGCGGCCGGTGCCACAGTCTGACGTCCCGGGCGAGAAGACGTCCGCGACGCAGCCGTTCCCGACCAAGCCACCGGCGTACGCGCGACAGTCGGTCGGCCTAAACGACCTGATCGACTTCACGCCCGAGCTCAACGCGGAAGCACGGAAAGTCGTGTCGCGCTACAAGCTGGGACCGATGTTCCTGCCGGGCGTCGTCAGCAAGACCGACGGCCCGATCGCGGCGCTGACCATCGCGACGACCGCGGGTGGCACGAACTGGCCGGGCGCGGCAGCCAACCCTGAAACGCACGTCGTGTTCGCGCACGCGAGCAACCACTCGGTGGCGCCAATCGGCCTGATCGAACCGCCGGCGGGCTTCTCCGACATCCGCTATGTGGCCGGCACCGCCGGGCAACCGTTCGTCGAGCGTGAGGGTCCTGGTTTCGGCAGCGCGGCTGATGCGAAGCAGCGTCCCGCGACTCCTCCGCCTCCCCCGACACCCGCAGCCGGTGCAGCACCGCAAGGCGGCGGTGGCGGTGGCCTGACGGTCCAGGGGCTTCCGCTCCTCAAGCCGCCGTACGGCATCCTCAACGCGATCGACCTGGACAAGGGCGAGATCAAGTGGCAGGTTCCGCACGGCGACACACCTGACGCGGTCCGCAACAGCCCTCTGCTGAAGGGCATGAACATTCCGAAGACCGGTCAGCCCGGCAGCGTCGGCGTGGTCGTCACGAAGAACCTCGTCGTGCTCGGCGATCCCTCGATCACGACCACGCCAGAACACCCGCGCGGCGCGATGCTCCGCGGCTACAACCAGGCCGACGGCAAGGAGATCGGCGCGGTCTGGATGCCGGCTCCGCATAGCGGCTCGCCGATGACCTATATGGCCGACGGCCGTCAGTACATCATCGTGGCGGTCAGCGGCGGCAACTATTCGGGCGAGTACATCGCGTTCGCTTTGCCCGCCTCGGAGACCCGGACGACCAACCAGGCCGGAGCCCAG
>DASXIR010000274.1:0-3951 GCA_036497895.1 Vicinamibacterales bacterium
ACCTATGATCAACGTTGCCGCGATCCGCATGCAGCAATTCGGCGTGCAATTCTATCAAGCTTCGCTGACGGCGAGTGACATTGATAAGCTCGTTCGCTTCGAGGTCCTCAACTACGGCGAGAACACGACGGCGCCGGTCCGTGGCGGCCGCCAGAAGCCCGGCATGCCGATGCCGTCCAAGGTGAACTGGGATTTTCTCGAGCGGCGCATCGCGTCCAGCGACAAGGCCTACCAGCGGCAAATCATCCGCAAGAAGATTGACGAGCTCGTGCAGTACTACGAGCAGTGCCGTCAGGCTCGCGACCTGCCGTCGATTCCTGGCGCGGTGATCATTTCGTGCGACGAGAAGCTGGCGTTCTCGCCGGCAGACAGCGACTCCCGCGTCGGCATTCTCAAAGTGCCCGAGCGCGAAGGGATTCTGCGCGCGATTGACGGCCAGCACCGGCTGCTCGCGCTGCACGCCGACATCGATCGCTTCCAGGGCGAAGACTTCGCGGTCCCGGCGATCATCTTCGATCGCCTGCCGGAGGATCACGTCGTCCAGATGTTCGTCACCATCAACGCGAAGCACACCCGCCTCAATGCGTCTCACCTCGTGAGCCTGTCGGGGCGCCAGTTGTATCGCGACGAGGCGTTGGCGACGGGGCACGACGTCGTGCGTGCGCTGAACGATCGCGAGGACTCGCCGCTGTACGACGAGATCAAGCTGCTCGGCGTCGGCCGCGGACGCGTGGCGCAGGCTCCATTGGCGCAGGAATTGAAGAAATTGTTCGCCCCGGAGGGAGTCTTCGCCGGCAAGAAATCGGATCAGCACGAGGAGGCGAAGAAATTCTTCGTCAACTACTTCAAGCAGATCGCGATGGTGTTCGGCGGCGCGTGGAACGGACGCAAATACAGTATCCGTTCGGCATCGGCGCTGCGTGCGTTCATCCGTGTAGCTCCAGACGTGATCAGGCGGCTGGATCAGGAACACGCCGATCGGTCGGATTTCCGCGCCATCGGGCGGGTGCTGGCGCCGTGGGGCCGCCGGATCGGCGACTTGCGATTCGAAACAGAGGGAGCCTGGAAGCGATCGGGCACGACTGTCGACTCGCTGTCCAAGGAACTGCGGCTGGCGCTGATGTATCCCGAAGGCGCCGCTGTGTGAGGTTGGGCCGCCTCAGGACGTTCGGAGTTGGCATTCTTCGTGCGACGTCTATTTCGTACGTCGTTTCGTGCGTCGTTTCGTAAGACCACCAATGCAGACCCTGTTGATTACCGGTGGAGCCGGTTTTATCGGCTCCAACCTCGTTCACTACGCTCTCGAGCACACGACTGATCGCCTCGTCATCGTCGACAAGCTTACCTACGCCGGCAGCCTCCTCAACCTCGAACAGCCACTGAAGAATCCGCGGGTCACGTTCGTGGCAGCGGACATTGCGGATCGCGACACGATCGCACAGGTCTTCGCGGAACATCGTCCGTCAGGCGTATTGAATCTGGCGGCGGAGACCCACGTCGATCGCTCAATCGACGGGCCGCGCCCGTTCATGGACACGAACATCATCGGCACGTTCGTTCTGCTCGAAGCGTCGCGGACGATGTACGGCGGGCTCGAGGAGCAGGCGAAAAAGGCGTTCCGGTTCCTGCACGTCTCGACCGACGAGGTGTACGGCACGCTGGGCGAGAGCGGCCTGTTCAGCGAAGAAACTCCGTACGCGCCTAATTCGCCTTATGCGGCGAGCAAGGCGTCCGCCGATCATCTGGTCCGTGCCTACTTTCACACTTACGGTTTACCGACCGTCATCACGAACTGCTCGAACAATTACGGACCCTTTCAATTTCCGGAAAAGCTGATCCCGCTGATGCTGCTGAACGCGCTCGAAGGACGCGCGCTGCCGATTTACGGCGACGGTGGCAACGTGCGCGACTGGCTGCACGTTGAAGACCACTGTGCCGGCATCATGCTCGTCCTGGCGCGCGGCCGCCTGGGAGAGAAATACAACATCGGCGGCGGCAATGAGCGGACGAACATGGACATCGTGAATCGCATTTGCGACGCGGCCGAGCGGCTGCGTCCGTCTGCCTCGAACGCGGCACTCAAAGGTGCGGGCTACCAGTCGCTGAAAACGTTCGTCGCCGATCGTCCGGGACACGATCGCCGCTACGCGATCGACGCCACCAAAATCCGGAAGGAACTCGGCTGGACGCCGCGCCATTCGTTCGAGGATGGGCTCGCCTCGACGGCACGCTGGTACGTCGAACATCGCGACTGGTGCGAACAGGTTCAGGCCGGCCGTTACGACAGACAGCGACTCGGGCTGAAGTAAATGTTGAAAGGCATCATTCTCGCCGGCGGATCCGGATCGCGGCTACACCCGCTGACCCGTGCGGTCAGCAAGCAGCTGGTTCCGATCTACAACAAGCCGATGATCTATTACCCGCTCTCGACGCTGATGCTCTCGGGCATTCGCGACGTCCTGGTCATCACAACGCCCCACGAGCAGGACGGGTTCCGTCGGCTCCTGGGCGATGGTGCGGAACTGGGCTTGAACATCGAGTACGCGGCGCAGCCAAGTCCGGACGGCCTCGCCCAGGCGTTCATTATCGGCCGCGAGTTCGTGGGTACCGATCGGGTGGCGCTGGCGCTGGGCGACAACATCTTTTACGGCGCCCATTTCTCCGACTATCTGCGCAGCGCCGCGGTACGTGAGTCCGGCGCCACGGTATTCGGGTACCAGGTTCGTGACCCCGAACGCTACGGTGTCGTGGCGTTCGATGCCGCTGGCCGGCCCTCGAGTCTCGAGGAGAAGCCGTCGAAGCCCAAGTCGTCATTTGCGGTGACCGGACTCTACTTTTTCGATAATCGGGTACTGGACATCGCCGCCAGCCTGAAGCCATCCCCGCGAGGCGAGCTCGAAATCACCGACGTCAACCGCTCCTACCTCGATTGCGGCGAACTGCACGTCGAGAAGCTCGGACGCGGCATTGCCTGGCTGGACACGGGGACGCACGAATCGCTGATGCAGGCGTCCAACTACATCCATGCGATCGAGGAACGCCAGGGCCTGATGGTCGCGTGTCTCGAGGAAATCGCCTATCGCAAAGGCTGGATCACATCCACCGACCTCTCCCGTCTGGCGTCGGCAATGAAATCCAGCGGCTATGGCCAGTACCTGCTTCGACTGCTCGAGATGGAGCCCTGACGTGAAGGTTGTTCGCAGCCGCATTCCCGAAGTGCTCATCGTCGAGCCGGCCGTCCATGTTGACGGACGCGGATTGTTTCTGGAGACTTATCACGCCGAGCGGTATCGCGAACATGGAATCGTCGGGCCGTTCGTTCAGGACAATCAGTCGCGATCGACGGGGGGAACGCTGCGCGGCTTGCACCTGCAGGTCCGGCGCCCGCAGGGCAAGCTGGTTCGCGTCATCGAAGGCGCCATCTTCGACGTCGCTGCCGACGTTCGACGAGGGTCACCGACCTTCGGTCAGTGGATCGGCGTCACGCTGACCGCCGAGAACTTCAAGCAGTGCTACATCCCACCGGGCTTTGCGCACGGATTCTGCGTCCTCAGTCCGGTTGCTCAGGTCGAATACAAATGCACCGACGTATACGACCCGGGTGGCGAAAGCGGCGTGATTTGGAACGATCCGACGCTGGGCATCACGTGGCCGATCGATCAGCCGACGCTGTCGGCCCGCGACCAGCAACTCCCACCGCTGGCAGACATCCTCGACACGCTGGCGCCTTACCGGACAGAACCGTAACTTCCGCGACAACTGCGTCAGCCTCCCGAGCCATCCGACCGTCGTCCGGGCCGTTTTCATCGCAAACAGCGCGGGTACGTCAATTGCGACGACCAGATCATCGTTGATCTGATTACGGCAGGGCGCCGTGAATTGCTGGGGGAGCCAGATCAGCGGAGCAGGGGGGCATCGCAATCACGCGGTGCCCTTTTGTTTGTACTGGTA
>DASXIR010000275.1:0-1554 GCA_036497895.1 Vicinamibacterales bacterium
ACTTTGGCGCGCGTCGAGGCGATCGACGCTGAGGCCGTGCGCCAAGTCTTCGCCCGCATGCTCGAGGCGCCGGCAGCGCTAGCGATCGCCGGCCGCGTCAGGAAGGGCGCGAGCGAGCGGGCGCGCGAGCTATTCGCCTGAATTGCGACCACAGCACGCCGCCTGCGTGCGTTGCGGCAGCGCTGCGTCGTCCGATGAACGGCAACGGCCGCACGAGCAAGTCAGTACTTTCCCGTTTCATTGACTCCGGTCAATGGGAGTACCTTGCACCGGCCGGATATTCACCCGATCACGAGAGATCGTCCAGCACGAGGCCATGGTCGTCCAGCGGCGGGCCAGCGCATCGACGACATCAACGACGGAGACAGCGATGAATAGCACGGTAGCAATCCCGGTCGCGGCGCCGCACGTCAACGCCTACCGATGGGCGCAGTTGTTCTTCGGCATCGTCTGCATGGCGATGGTCGCCAACCTGCAGTACGGATGGACCTTGTTCGTCAACCCCATGGACGCGAAGTACCACTGGGGGCGGGCGGCGATTCAGGTCGCCTTCTCGATCTTCGTGATCACCGAAACCTGGCTGGTGCCGCTCGAAGGCTACTTCGTCGACCGCTTCGGGCCAAAGCCCGTGGTCATGTTCGGCGGCGTTATGGTCGGCATCGCATGGGTGATGAACGCCTACGCGTCCTCCCTCCCCGTGCTGTACATCGCTGCGGCGATCGGCGGCATCGGCGCCGGCGCCGTCTACGGCACCTGCGTCGGCAACGCGCTCAAATGGTTCCCCGACCGCCGCGGCCTGGCCGCCGGGCTGACCGCGGCCGGCTTCGGCATGGGTTCGGCGCTCACGATCATCCCCATCCAGGCGATCATCAAGGCGAGCGGCTACGAGGCGGCGTTCCTCTACTTCGGCATCGCCCAGGGCCTGATCGTCTTTCTGATCTCGTTCGGGCTCGCGGCCCCGGCCAAGAGCGCTGCGCCGTCCGCGCTGAAGCTGGTCAACACGACCCGCCAGTACACCTGGACCGAGATGATCAGGACGCCGGTCTTCTGGCTGATGTACCTGATGTTCGTCCTGATGGCGGCAGGCGGCCTGATGGCGACCGCGCAGCTCGCTCCCATCGCCAAGGACTTCAAGATCGCCGACATCCCGGTCTCGATCCTCGGCCTGACCCTGCCGGCACTCACCTTCGCGCTGTCGATCGATCGGGTGCTGAACGGGCTGACGCGGCCGTTCTTCGGCTGGGTCTCGGACCACATCGGCCGCGAGAACACGATGTTCATCGCGTTCGGCATCGAAGCGCTCGGCATCGTGCTGCTCGCTCAGTACGGCCAGGATCCGTTGTGGTTCGTCATCCTCACCGGGCTCGTCTTCTTCGGCTGGGGCGAGATCTACAGCCTCTTTCCATCGACGGTCGGTGACTCGTACGGCACCAAGTTCGCCGCCACCAACGCCGGCTTGCTCTACACGGCAAAGGGCACCGCCTCACTGCTGGTGCCGCTGACGAGCATCTTGTCGACCGCGACCGGGAGCTGGCATCTGGTGTTCTACATCGC
>DASXIR010000276.1:0-17321 GCA_036497895.1 Vicinamibacterales bacterium
CTCGCCTCATCGGATATTGAAGTCGAGGACCAGTGTGACGAGGACATCGACTGGCCGACCCGCGAGGCGTCCAGGTTCGAATCGCCACTGGCGTGCGGCAAGAACCGCCTGCTCGTCCAATCCCCGATCCAGGGAACGAGCGACTCGAATGTCGGCGGGCTGACCGTCGGCCTGCACGACGAACTCGAGCACGACCGTGCCCTGGATCTTCTCGGACAGCGCTTCGGCCGTGTACGCCGGCTTCACCTGCACGATAACCCTCGGCGTCGTCACCGCGCCGCCCGGTCGATAGACGCCGCCGCCAGTGCCGCCACCCGATCCTGGCCCGATGCCGGGTCCACGACCTGATCCGATGCCGGTTCCGACGCCGTCGCCGACCCCGCCGCCGGAACCGGGTCCCGTGGACGTCCCGAACGATACGCCGCCGACCGGAAGTCCTACTTGCTCGAATGTGCCCGATGCGAGCGGTTTGGCGTCGAGCACGACCGCCGGCAGTGCGAGCGTGTCGAGTGTGGTACCGATCGGCGATGCGGGTTTCGCGATGCGCAGCGTGATTGCGTCCGTGCCGACCGATTGCGCATGCCGGATCGGGCCGCGCTGCTGGTTGCCGCCGCCCCCTCCGCCGCCGCCCGGCTGTGAGTCGCGGGCGATGAAAATGATGCGTCGCGTATCAGCTGGCGCCGGCGTGGTTGGAGTCGCAGCCACCGCCGTGAACGTCGCTGGCGAATGCGCGATGAAGATGACGAGCAAGGTCGCCGCGACGACATGGAGACTGGCCGCGGCTGCAAGTGCTGGCACCCACGTCGCCCATTGAGCAGGTGGATAAGTGGACGCCGGACGTCCCGGGTCGGCGACGCTGAGCATCTCAACACCTTCAGCCTCGAACCGTCATCACCGGAGATCTGACTGTCGCCACCAGGCGGCTCGCCACGCTTCCCGCGAAGAATCGCTTGAGGCCGGTCCGACCGTTGACCCCGGCTTTCTTCGCCCGCTCGAGCAGCCGGCGCAGTTGCTGCCGGCTCTCGCGCTGCGCCTCGGCATCGATTAGTTGGTAGGTTCGCGAATCCACGTACTGTTCCGGCAGAATCGGCGTGAACGGAGTTGAAGTCATGCCGATCGACCCTTTCTTGAAGTGTCCACGTCGACTGCTGCAAGCCGAAGGCCGGGAGATGTGCGACGCCGCACGCGGTTGTCAGAAGGTTCGAATGATTTGACGCCATAACTACGGTCGAGTGCCGCGAAATACTGCGCGGTGCCACGGGTTTTTCCAGCCGCTCAACTCGCTCGAGGCTAAAATCCCACGATCAGCGCCACCGTTGGCAATCGAGTGGCAGGCAAACTGCAACGGGTCCAGACCGAGATGGCCTGTGAATCTCGGACTTCAGTCGGCCCGACGCGTGATGGGGGTTCCGCTTGAACAACCTCATCGACGCGCGGATGCGCCGCGTACTGGAGCGGCCGCGCGCTTCGGCGAGGGTGCCCCGAGTCTCGCCCAGCGGCGCGGCGTCTACTCGAGCACGTTCGTGGCGATGTTCGGTCAGGTCGACGTCGATGGGCGGACCAGACACGTTCACATAAAGAGGACGCCGAAGGATCAAGAGGGGAGGGGCCGATGAGAGCGAGTGCTGCCCTTGGACACCGGACGTTTTCGAGTGACACGGCGGCCGTTCGGTCGACGGCGCTCGATCGCTGGGCACTCAGGCGAATTCAGCAGACCGTCTCATCCGCTCCCATTCGGTTCCGGTTGTGGGACGGCTTCGAGTTGCCGTCGCACGCTGGTCCGCCCACTGCCACTGTGGCGTTCAAGAATCGCCGCGCGCTCTTCGGTTGGGTCTGGGATGCCGAACTCAACTTCGGTGAGGCGTATATGAGCGGCGCGGTCGAGATTCACGGCGATCTCGTGCGCCTGCTGGAAGTCGCCTACCGTGCGCTCGGCACGAAGCCGCGGCCGTGGTGGCTGTCGCCCTCGTCGAACGACGAATCCGCCGCGAAGGGAAACGTTCACGAGCACTATGACCTCGGCAACGACTTCTATCGGCTCTGGCTGGATCGGGAGCTGGTCTACACCTGCGCGTATTTTCCGACGCCGGACTGCACGCTGGAAGAGGCGCAGATTGCCAAGATGGATCTCGTTTGCCGCAAGCTCAATCTCCAGCCCGGCGAGCGCGTCGTCGAAGCCGGTTGCGGCTGGGGATCGCTGGCGCTGTTCATGGCGAAGCGATACGGCGTCACGGTGAAAGCGTTCAACCTTTCGTCGGAGCAGACTGCCTACGCCCGCGAGCGCGCGAGGCAAGAAGGACTCACCGGACGAGTCGAGTTCGTGGAGGACGACTATCGTAACGTTCGCGGTCGGTACGACGCGTTTGTCTCTGTCGGCATGCTCGAACACGTCGGTCTCGCGGACTTTCGGACGCTGGGCGATGTGATCAACCGCAGCCTCGGCGCACAGGGACGCGGCCTGCTGCACTTCATCGGCCGGAATCAGCCGATGCTCCTGAATCGGTGGATCCGGAAGCGCATCTTTCCGGGCGCGTACCCGCCGGCGCTTCGCGAAGTGTTCGAGCAGGTGCTCGAGCCTCGCGGGTTGTCGGTGCTCGACGTCGAGAATCTTCGGCTGCACTACGCGAAGACCCTGGAGCATTGGCACCGTCGGTTTGACGAGGCCGCCGATCAGGTCACCGGCATGTTCGACGAATCGTTCGTTCGCGCATGGCGCTTGTATCTGGCCGGGTCGGAAGCGGCATTCACGACCGGATCGATGCAGCTGTTCCAGGTGGTGTTCGCTCCTGGCGCGAGCAATGCGATTCCCTGGACGCGACCCGCAGGGCCGAACCTGTTCAGTGGAGCGCCGCATGGAACGATGTGACGTGCTCGTCGTCGGTGGTGGTCCAGCCGGGTCGTCGTGCGCGCGACGACTGCAACAGGCCGGCATGGGCGTCATCGTCGTGGATCGGTCGGTGTTTCCACGGGACAAGGTGTGTGCCGGCTGGATCACGCCGCAGGTCATCGACGATCTGGAGCTCGATTGCGACGATTATCGACGCGGCCGCACCTTCCAGCCGATCACCGGCTTTCGCACGGGTGTCATCGGTTCGACGAAGGCACTGGAAACCGTGTACGGCCGACCCGTCAGCTTCGGCATCCGCCGCTGCGAGTTCGATCATTACCTGCTCCTGCGATCCGGTGCTGATTTGCGGCTTGGAACGGTGCTCTCGTCGATCGTCCGCGACGGCACCGGCTGGATCGTCAACGAATCGATCAAGGCGGACGTGGTCATCGGAGCCGGCGGACATTTTTGCCCGGTGTCACGCTGGCTGAACCCGACGATCGACGGCGCGCCGCCGCTGGTCGTCGCGCAGGAAACGGAATTCCGTCTGGAGGACCGGGACGCCAAAGCGTGGCCGATGGCGTCCGGCGTGCCGGAGCTCTATTTCTGTCGTGACTTGAGCGGCTACGGCTGGTGTTTCCGCAAAGCGCAACATCTGAACATCGGGTTCGGTCTTCTCGGCCGTCGTGCGCTCCCGAAGGCAACAGCGGAGTTCGTCGAGTTTCTACGCGGACAGCGCAGGGTTCCCGAAGAGATGCCCGGCCACTGGCGCGGGCACGCCTATCTAATTGCCGGATCTCCGCACCGCCAGGCAATCGACGACGGCGTCATGCTGCTGGGCGACGCCGCCGGCCTTGCGTATCCGGAAAGCGGGGAAGGCATCCGGCCGGCCATCGAGTCCGGATTGCTCGCCGCGTCGACCCTGGTGGCAGCGAGAGGACACTACTCTCGGGATCGACTCGAGCCCTACGTCCGGCAGCTTCGAGAACGATTTGGCAGTCGACGGATGCGTCAGCCGCGCCCGCGGACGATGAGATCAGCCGTCGCAAACCGGCTGCTGCCGTGGCTGCTGGGGAATCGCTGGTTCACTCGGCATCTCCTGCTCGAACGCTGGTTCCTTCACGCGCACGACTCCGCGATGGTGAATCCTTAAACCTGCGGTGCTGATTTTTTCACGCGCCCTCGGAAAAATTCCCCGACCACACCATCGTTATCGACTGACTGCGCTGATTCCAGGCTGCTCGGCGCGGCGCGTTCCTTGCTGCAAACCTCCCGGTAAGGAGGACGACATGATTGACAGCGATCTGAAACAACAAGTCGAGAGAGCGCTCGACTGGGAACCAAGCGTGGATGCCGAAGACATCGGTGTGGCGGTCGCCGACGGCGTGGTCACGCTGCGAGGCAACGTCGCTTCCTACGCCGCCAAACTGATGGCGGAGCGCGCAGTCCTGCGTGTGTACGGCACGAAGGCGGTCGCGAATGATCTCATTGTGCACGTGGCTGGTGTCTATGAGCGGACCGATACGCAGATCGCCCAGGCTGCCGTTACGGCGCTCACGTGGCACACCAACGTGCCGGACGACAAAGTGACCGTCGCGGTGAAGGATGGCTGGATCGCGCTCGCGGGAACGGTCGACTGGCAGTATCAGAAGGACGCGGCGAACGGCGCCGTCCACGATCTGACTGGCGTCAAGGGGGTCACGAACGACATCCGGGTGCAGCCGCGCGTGAAGTCGGCGGATGTCCGCGCCAAAATCCAGGCCGCATTCACGCGCAGCGCGGAGATGGATGCCCGGCGCGTCAGCGTCACGGCTTCGGACGGTACGGTCGTGCTCTCCGGGAACGTGCGGTCCTGGGCGGAGCGGCAGGAGGCGGAGCGGGCCGCGTGGGCGGCGCCAGGCGTGCGCCAGGTTGACGACCGCATCACGATCGTTCCGTAAGTTCAAGGAGATCTCGTCATGTCAAACGTTGCATTGACTCAGAAACAATCGATCGTCGATCAGCTCGAGGCGCTGCATCAGCGAATCGCTCACCGCGCCTACGAGCTGTTCCGCGGCCGTGATAGCTGGGGCGACGCATTCGGCGACTGGTGTCGCGCCGAAATGGAACTCGTCTCGAAGCCCGCGGTCGAGTTGCGTGAACAGGATGGTGCCTTTATCGTCGCGGCTGCCTTGCCGGGCGTCGATGCCAAAGACATCACGGTCGACATCACCGCTCAGGATGTTGTGATCAAGGCCGCGACTGAACACAAGCATACCGAGGACAAAGGGCAGGTCCATCGCTGTGAATTCACCACCGGGGAGTTCTTTCGCTCAGTGGCGTTCCCCAAACCAGTCGACACCGCGAAAGCGAAAGCCGACTATCGGAATGGGATGCTGAGCATCACCGTGCCGATTGCCGCTGCTGCGACGGCGAAGCGTGTCGATGTCAAAGCCGCCTGAATGCCGCCGTCGCTGCCCGCCCGCCGCCGTTCCACCCGGACCGGGCTCGACGGCGCGCGGACCAGCGGCACGATGAAGAAGGGTGACGCGTCCTCGCGCGATGGCTGAACGAGAGCACGTCAATGCTCCATCAGCCCCGGACCGTCATCACCGGGCACGTTGCCGTTGCCACGAGGCGACTCGCGACGCTGCCGACGAAGAATCGTCTCAGCCCGGTGCGACCGTGCGTGCCGACGACGAGCAGGTCGGCTCGCGTCGTCCGCACGGCCCGCGCGATCTCCTCGGCGGGTTGGCCCTCGACGATGAATCCAGTCACGCGGACGCCCGCCTTCGTCGCTTTCGTCATCAACTGCCGCAGGTGCTGCTGGCTCATACGCCGGGCTTCCTTGTCGATTAGTTCGTAGGTTCGCGTGTCCAGGAACTGTTCTGGCACAATCGGCACGAACGGGAGAATGACGTGCATGATGGTCAGCCGTGCACGCGACGCTTTTGCCGTCGCGACGGCCGTCGTAAACGCACGCCGTGATGCCTTTGAAAAATCCGAGGCGAAGAGCACGCGACGAGTAGTAGCCATTGCCAGTCCTTTCGTGGTCTAGCCGTGGCTGTTGCAAGCGGAGTGCCGCGCCAGATCGCGTCGGGCGGACCGGCGGAAAGTGCGGAACTTTCGGCGGGTCTGCGAAAACGTTCTCACCCTTGGTCTCGTCGATGCGGGTGCTCCCGGCAAAGTCCATTGAACGCCAATGTCGCCCGCTGGCACGAGCGTTGCGGATGAGGATGCTATGTCAACGCACACCGCCACCAGCGAGCCACGGCGTATGGAAGAAGTCGTCGGCAGGTACGGCGCAGCGGATCCGCGGTGACCAATGGCATCCACAGTGACCAGCCCCAAGACCGTTCTGGTCCCGACCGACTTCGAAGACTGTTCCCGGGCCGCCTTGGACTA
Organism: Vicinamibacterales bacterium; assembly: GCA_036497895.1. GTDB lineage: Bacteria > Acidobacteriota > Vicinamibacteria > Vicinamibacterales > CAVVIG01 > CAVQFC01. Next base: position 6,212 of record DASXIR010000276.1, read on the forward strand.
CGCTCGAACACTGGCTGCGGCGTGTGACAGCACGATCCATCTGTTGCACGTGGTGACCGAGCCGTTGCGTGAGCCGTGGATCCCCTATCTGCCGGGAGGAGCGTTTCTCGACCTGTTGGAGTCGATGCAACGCGATGCGCTGCGGCGCCTGCGGCTCATCGCGCCACTCGCCGCTGATGCAGCGCGGCCCATGGTGCTCGTGACCGTCTGGGGCGATCCCGCCGAGGAGATCGTCAAATACGCGCACGCACATCAGGCGGATCTGATCGTGTGCGGTACTCATGGCCGTCGTGGACTCGAACGCCTGGCGATGGGAAGCGTGGCCGAGCGGCTGGTGCGCGTCGCGCCATGTCCGGTGTTGACGGTCCACGCGGACCAATCACGAGCGGCGTGACCACCTGCGAAAGCGTGACCATTGCCGACGCGTGAATGAATTGAGAGGACAACCATGATATCCGTCACTGAAACCATTCAGCTCGACGACCGCGAGGTCCAGGAACGCTTCGTCCGCGCAACCGGTCCGGGAGGACAGAACGCCCGAAAGGAAGCGACCGCGGTCGAACTCAGCTTCAACATTCGGGCCTCCGCCCTGCCGGCGGAGATCAAGGAGCGCCTGACGTTGCTCGCCCGGAGGCACCTGCGCTCGGATGGCGCGCTCGTCATCGTCAGCAGGAATCATCGTTCGCAGGTCATCAATCGTGAGGCCGCCCACGATCTGCTCCTCGAGTTGCTGCGGCGCGCGGTCGTGCCAAGTGTCGTGCGCCGCAAGACAAGGCCGGATGCAGGGGAGCGCGAAGAGCGCCTGGCGTCGAAGCACAAACGTGCCGACCTGAAGCGCTCGCGGCTGCGGGCGGCCACGACATCGTGACGCCTTAAGGCTCGGGCCATTCCTGCGGGAGTGCGAAATAGTCGGCATCGTGCCAGGGCTTAAGTGATCAAGACGCTCAAGGAATCGCTCAGCCTGCTGGCGACCCGGCGCTTCGGCACGTTCTGGTTCGCCAGTTTTCTTTCGAGTATTGGCACCTGGGCTCAGCAGGTGGCGGAGCCGTGGCTGTTGCTGACGCTGGGTGCCTCGCCGTTCCTGATCGGGCTGGATTCGTTCGCGATGGACGGACCGGTCTGGCTGCTGACGCTCGCCGGCGGCCTGCTCGCCGACCGTTCGGATCGGCGTCGGGTGATCGCGCGTTTCCAGTCAATCCAGATGCTGTGCCCGACGGCGGTCGTGGTGCTGCTGGCAACCGGAACCGTTCGTCCGTGGATGATCATCGCGCTCTCGGCGGCCGTGGGCATCACCGAGGTTGCATCGAAGCAATGATGGCGTTGGCCCGCACGAGCGCGGCGTCGATATTGGCGCAGACGTTGTCCACGCCGACGATCTGTCCGAAACCCGCCTGCGCCATCACCGCACGCGGCTGGTCACGCGCACCACAGAAGATCGCAGCTCGTCCCGACTCGCGGAGCCGGAGGCTCAGATCTTCCAGCGCACGGAGCCCGGTGGCGTCGATCGCGGTCATGTTCCGCAGGCGCACGATGACAACCGGTGGCAGTCCGTCCAGTCCGTCCATCACCCGGTGCACCTTGTCGGTGGCGCCGAAGAGCAACGGCCCATGAATCCGGATGATCGTCACGAAGTCCGGAATGGGCTTGTCATGCAGGACGTGCACCCGACCTTCAGCCAGATATGCGGAGGTGACGCGAGACACTGTCGTCGTGCTCGACACGCGCCGGATGTACAAGAGTGCGGCCAGGATCATGCCCACCTCCACCGCGACGGTCAGATCCGCGAACACGGTCAAGCCGAACGTGACCACCCACACGGCGATGTCGGCCCGCGTCTGCTTCATCAGCGCCGGAATTTCATGCCACTCGCCCATATTGGCGGCGACGACGAACAGGATCGCCGCCAGCACCGCCATGGGCACATGGTTCGCGAGCGGCGCCCCGACCAGGAGGATGATCAGCAGCGTGAGGGCGTGCACCATCCCCGCGACCGGCGTGCGCGCGCCCGATCGAATGTTGGTGGCGGTCCGCGCGATCGCGCCCGTTGCCGGAAGTCCGCCGAACAACGGCGAGACAATGTTTGCGATCCCCTGACCGATCAACTCGACATTCGAGTTGTGATGATCGCCGCTCATACGATCCGCCACGACGGCGGACATCAGCGATTCGATCGCGCCGAGCATCGCGACCGTCAGCGCCGGCGCCAGCAGCGTCAGCATCAGCGACGGCTCGAACGGCGGGAGATGGAAGGCAGGCAGGCCAGATGGCACGCCGCCAAAGCGTGAACCCACGGTGTCAATCGGCAGCCGGCCGAGCCAGGCGATCGCCGTTCCGCCAACCAGGCCGACGATCGTGCCCGGAACACTCTTCACGAAACGGTTGACTGAAACGACCAGCAACAACGTCAGTACCGCCAAGCCGGTGGCTGCCGGCGTGATCGAATCCAGATGGCGCGCAATCGCCGCCATGCGCGCGGCGAACTCGCCGGGATTTTCGGTCATGCGCATTCCGAGGAAGTCACGAATCTGCGTGCTGGCGATCAGCACGGCAATGCCGTTCGTGAATCCGACGACCACGGGCCGAGGGATGAAGCGGACGACCGTGCCGCTGCCTGTCGCCCCGAGCAGCACGAGGAAGACGCCGGCCATCATGGTGCAGACATAGAGGCCCGACACTCCGTACTTGGCGACGATGCCCGCGACGACCACGACGAATGCGCCCGTCGGGCCGCCGATCTGCACCCGTGAGCCACCGAGCGCCGAAATCAGAAAGCCCGTGACGATGGCGCAGTAGATGCCGGCCTGTGGCGTGAGGCCCGAGGCGATGGAGAAGGCCATCGCGAGCGGCAGGGCGACGAGGCCGACGGTGACGCCGGCAATCACATCGGCGCGAAACGTCGGCAGATCGTAGTGCCGAAGAACCCGGATCGATTTCGGCAGCCAGGGATCGAGAGCGGAGTGGGCCGTCACGTGTGCTTCACGACAGTTCGCCCATATGGTGCCGACGATCGGTTCGCTGAATGGTTTCGGACAAGAGCGCGGCTTTCGTGAAAATGTCGGGCGTCAACTCGCCCTCCGGCTGCATTGGCCTGCGGTTGGTGGTTCATCAGAAGGCAAAACGTGCCCGGAACGCTTCAGCGTGAGCACTGGGCACGGCGCCCGCCGCACCACCCGTTCGGCGACGCTACCCACGACGAGACGAGCCCACGCGTCACGTCCCTGTGTGCCCATCACGATCAAGTCAATGTCGTGGTCCCTGGCATAGTCCATAATCGCCAGGGCGGGTGCCGCGGATGTGAGGATGGCCGGAACCATCGAAGGGCCGGTCGCGTTGGCGGCGTCGAGCCACTCGTCGAGCTGTCGGCGCGCGTCCTCTTCTATCTGCCGCTGTCGGCCGGGAGCGATCGCGGCACAGTTTTCGGCCCCGAACGTATTGATACAGAAGTTCTGGGAGACGTGCAGTACGTGCAGGGCGGCACCGAATCGACCGGCGACCTCGCGTCCCCAGGTCAATGCCGCCTTCGCCTGGTCACTGAAATCGGTCGCGACTAGAATCCGCTCGAGTGCAATCACCAGAGACCGGTTCGCAATACGCGTGCCCGCAGGATTTGATCAAAGCCGCGGAATCTCGCCGCTGTAAACTGCTGCCGCTGGGGAATCCTTCACGGGAGCGCGGAAAAATCCCCACCGACTGTAACGCTGCGGGAGCGTAGTGACGGCTCGCGTGCTTGAGCACGTGGGTGAAAAGCGGGCGTGCTCTTTGCTCTGACCCGGCTGTGTCGCAGAGCGACGCTGTATCCCCGGCGGTTGTGTTCGACCATGTCTCGTTCGCCTTTGACGATCACGTAGTGCTGCAAGATGTCAGCTTCGTCGTGCCGAAGGGCAGCATGAAGATTCTGATTGGCGCGAGCGGAGCCGGGAAGTCGGTCGTTCTGAAATTGATACTTGGCTTGTTTCATCCTGACTCGGGCGCGATCACCGTCGATGGTCGTCAGATCGAGCGTCTGAGCGAACCGGAGCTCATGGCGATCCGGGCGGATATCGGCATGATGTTTCAGGAAAACGCCCTGTTCGACTCGCTCACGGTGGCGGAAAACGTCGGCTATCGCCTGCACGAGGAAACGCCGACGCCGGATGATCAGGTGCGAAGCCGGGTCGAGGAGGTGCTGGGTTTTGTCGGTCTCGCAGAATACATCGACACCATGCCCTCGGATTTATCTGGTGGCCAGAGGCGTCGCGTGGCGATTGCGCGCGCGATGGCGTCGAAACCAAATCTCTTGCTGTTCGACGATCCGACTTCCGGGCTCGACCCCATCACGGCGACCAGCGTCGACGATGAGATCGTCAAGCTGCGTGACTTCGAACACGTCACCTCTATCGTCGTGACGCACCAGATTCGCGACGCGTTCTTCGTCGCGACGCATCAAGCCATCCGCACCGACGGAAGCGTAGAGATCGTCGCTGCGGACACAAGGGGGCACCGCGCCGGGTTCATGCTGTTGCATGACGGACGGATCGAGTTCGATGGCAGTGCCGCCGAGTTGCAGGCCTCGACAGACGGTTATCTGAAGGAGTTTCTCTTCATGACGATGCCACCGTGGTAGCGCGTCCAAGCTCAGGGGGCAGGGTGAATCCGGTTGCAGTGGCGCTGTTCGTTTCGAGTGCCGCTCTCGCGATCGCGGCCCGAGCATCGGCTCAGATCCCGCCGCAAAGTGGCTGCGCGGATTGTCACGCTGCGAACCAGGCGTCGCCGCGGCGGGATCACCTGGAGGCATGGGATCGCTCGGCGCACGGACGAGCGAATATTGGCTGCGAAAAATGCCACGGCGGTAACCCCCGGACATTCGACGACGTTGCCGCCCATTCGGACATCGTTCGCGCGTCAGATCCGAGGAGCCCTGTAAACCTGCGCAATCTGCCGGCGACATGCGGTGCCTGCCATCGCGGACCGCTCGCGGCGTTCCAGGACAGCCGTCACTATCAGCTGCTGACGTCAGGTGAACGCAAAGGGCCGACGTGTTCAACCTGCCATGGCGAGGTCGATGGCCGTGTGCTCTCAGCAAAAGCGCTGGCATCGAAGTGCAACGACTGCCACGGGCCCGGAGAGGCGGCTCCACGAGCTGAGCGCGCACGCCGGGTCCGGGAACAGTACGAACAGCTTGCGGTGGTGCGGGAACAGATGAAGCAGGCACAGTCACTGATCAAACATGTCAGCGAGAAGAAGCGGCGCGCTTCGTTGACCCAGACCTACGATCAAGCTCAGATCCCGTTAACGCGAGCCGTGGACGCCGGGCACCGGTTCACCTACAGCGAGCTGCAGGAGTATCTCTCCGTCGCTCAACGACGCGTGACCGCACTGCTGTCGGCGTTGGCGAATCCGTAATCCGCAATTCCGATCGGAGTCACGAGTGTCGGGACAGCAGAACGAACAACACAGGACGGGACGCATCGGCTGGTTGCGGGCGGTTGTCCTGGGCGCCAATGACGGCATCCTCTCCACCGCAAGCCTGGTGCTCGGTGTGGCGGCCGCACACCGAACGCACGGCAACGTGCTGATCGCGGGTGTCGCTGGCCTGGTGGCCGGGGCGATGTCGATGGCGGCCGGCGAGTACGTGTCGGTCCATTCCCAGGCCGATACCGAACGGGCAGAACTCGATCGCGAGCGCACGGAGCTGCAGTCCGACGCCGCGAAGGAGCGCCGGGAGCTCGCGGACATCTACGTGACACGCGGCCTCGATCCGTCACTTGCCAGGCAGGTCGCTGAACAATTGATGGCCCACGATGCGCTTGGCGCGCATGCTCGCGACGAACTCGGTATCTTCGAGACGCTGCGCGCGCGCCCTGTGCAGGCGGCGATGGCGTCGGCCGCGAGTTTCGCCATCGGTGGCGTGCTGCCGCTCGCGGTCGCTGTCATCACCTCTGAGACGGCCCTGATTCCCGTTGTCTTTGGAATCTCGCTGCTGGCGCTCGCGTCATTGGGCGGCCTGGCCGCGCGCGCCGGCGGCGCCGGTGTCGCGGCCGGCGCTTTGCGCGTGATGTTCTGGGGCGCGCTCGCCATGGCGATCACCGCTGGTGTCGGGATGCTCTTCGGCGTCGCCACGTAGCGCTCGTCGATACCTTCCAGTCTCTTAGATGAACAGCGTATGAACGTTTTGACACGTTCAAACCCATGCTCCTATAATCGTAATGCGATATCGGAATGAGACATCTGAAAGCGATTGAAGATCGGAGTCTGTTCAACGGTCTGATCCGGATGCACATCCTGCATCACGCGGCCGAGGGCGACATCTTTGGCCAATGGATGATCGACGAGCTCGGGCGGCATGGCCATCGCCTCAGCGCCGGGACCCTCTATCCCATCCTGCACGGGATGGAGAAGCAGGGGTATCTCCGGTCTCAAGTGACACAAACGGGCGGCCGTAATCGCCGTGTCTACCGTGCCACACCGCTCGGCCGCAAGGCGCTCCGGACTGCCCGAAAGCGCGTTCAGGAGCTGTTCGGCGAAATGTTCGAACACTCGTGACCGCCGGCCAATACATGACTCGAGTCCGCGTGCTATTGATGGTCTGTGCGAGTGTGCTCGTGTCCACCGCCCTCGCGGCACAGGCGCCGGTCGAGACACCGCCGGCATTGACGCTCGATCGAGCGATTCAATACGCCATCGATCACTACCCGACCGTGCGTGCAGCGCTCGAGCAAGTCACTTCGTCGAGCGCAGACACTGATGTTGCTCGTGGCGCGTATCTTCCGCGGCTGGACTCGTTGTGGCAGTCGAACCGCGGGACGGTCAATAACGTCTTCGGCCAATTGCTGCCGCAATCAGTGATTCCCGCGATGTCGGGGCCCGTGCTGTCGTCCGCCTCCACGCAGAGCGTATGGGGGAGTGCAACCGGCGCGATGTTTTCATGGGAGCCGTTTGACTTCGGTCTGCGTGGCGCCGGCGTGGCCGGCGCCGAGGCCGCGCTGGCACGCGCGCGCGCCGGCGAGACGTTGACGCGCCTCGAGGTGGCGAGTGGCGTCGCGGTGGCGTTTCTCAACCTGGTGGCTGCGCAGCGCGCTGTCGCCGCGGCGCAGGCTGACGTCGATCGTCGCGACGTGCTGCGCCGCATGGTGCAGACGCTCGTCGACAACCAGTTGCGTCCCGGCGCGGATGCGTCGCGCGTGGCCGCCGAGCGCGCGGCGGCGCAGACACATCTGATCCGGGCGCAGCAGACGGTCGCGGTCGCGGAGGCAATCCTGAAACGCGTGATGGGCGTGACGATCGGTTCGGTGACGGTGGCCAGCGACGCTCTGATCGACAGGATGCCGGACGGCGACATCGCCGGTGGCGTGGCTGACGCCCATCCGCTGGCTCAGATGCATCAGGCCGAAGTGGATCAGGCGCGGGCGCAGGAGGACATCCTTTCGCGTACCGACTATCCGCGCTTCTATCTTCAGTCGAGTGTATTCGCCCGCGGCAGCGCCGCGAATGCCAATGGCACTCTTGACGGCGGCGTCGATGGCCTCGGCCTGGATCGCGCAAACTGGGCCGCGGGCGTGCAGATCGTCTTTCCGAATGTGTTTGACTTCGGCACTCTGCGGGCGCGCAAGACCGCGGCGTCCGCCACGACACGCGCCCAGGCGGCACTCCGTGATGATGCGGTGCTCTCGGTGACGAGCGAGCAACAGATGGCCGCGGCGATGCTTCAGGCGGCGCGGGCGGTAGCCGCCAACACCCCGATCCAGCTCGCGGCGGCGCAGCAGAATGAAAGCCTGGCGCGCGCCCGCTACGACGCCGGTCTGACCAGCCTCGTCGAAGTCGCAGACGCCGAGAGTCTGCTTGCCCAGTCCGAGGTGCAGGATCAACTGGCGCGGGTCGATGTCTGGCGGGCTCTGCTGGCGGCCGCAGCCGCACAGGGCGACTTGACCGCCTTTGTGAATATGGCCCGGCAGCCCTAGAGAGACCCTGGCATGTGGTTGATCCGAACGGCGTTGCGGCGGCCGATCGCGACGCTGGTGATCGCGACTGGCGTGGCGCTCGCTTCCGTGCTGGCAATCGCGAGGATGCGCGTCGATATCTTCCCGAATTTGAACTTCCCTGTGATTTACGTCGCACAACCGTACGGCGGCATGAGTCCGGCGCAGATGGAAGGCTACCTGGTCTATTACTACGAGTACCACTTCCTGTACATCGACGGCATCCAGAGCGTTGAAGACAAGTCGATTCAGGGCAATGGTCTGCTGAAGCTCACGTTCTATCCCGACACCAACATGAGCGACGCTCTGGCCCAGACGATTTCGTACGTGAATCGCGCGCGCGCGTTCATGCCGCCAGGCACGGTGTCGCCATTCGTGATCCGTTTTGATGCCGGCACCGTGCCGGTTGGTTATGTCGTGTTCTCGAGTGACACGCGCACGGTCGGAGAAATCCAGGATCTTGCGCTGAACCGCGTGCGTCCCGCGTTCGCAACGCTGCCGGGACTGACCTCACCGCCGCCCTTCGGAGGAAACCAGCGGACGATGGTCGTCACCGTGAAGCCCGATCGACTGCGCGCGTACAACATGTCGCCGGACGAAGTGGCGCAGGCGATCAACAACGGGAACACCCTGCAGCCTGCGGGCAACGTGCGGACCGGCACGCTGACGCGGATCGCGGAAAGCAATGCGGTCACGCCGAATATCCAGGCGCTGAACGACCTGCCGATTCGTACCGGCGCCGGTCCCGCGGTGTTCCTGCGCGATGTCGGCACGATTCAGGACACGAGCGACATCCCGACCGGCTACGCGCTCGTCAACGGTCGCCGGTCGGTCTACATTCCGGTCACGAAACGCCCGGACGCGTCCACGGTCACAGTGGTGAAGTCGGTTCGGGAGAATCTGCCGTATTTTCGCTCGCTGGTGCCGGATGACATCAGGGTCACCTACGAGCTCGATCAGTCGTCGTACGTCACCGACGCACTCTCGGCCGTGGTCCGTGAAGGGTTGCTTGGCGCGGTGCTGACGGGACTGATCGTGCTGCTGTTTCTCGGCGATTGGCGCAGCGCGTTGATCGTCCTGACCACCATTCCGTTCGCGCTGCTGACGTCGGTGGTCGCGTTGTGGTTGACGGGCCAAACCATCAACGTGATGACGCTGGGCGGTCTCGCGCTCGCCGTTGGCATCCTGGTTGACGAAGGCGTCGTCGAGGTCGAGAACATCGATGCCACCCTGCGGCAGCACTCAGATATGTCGCCGGCTCGGAGCGTGCTGGTGGCGACCCAGAGGACCGTGGTCGCGCGTTTTCTGTCGATGCTCGCCGTTGTCGCGGTCTTCGTGCCGTCATTCCTGATGACCGGCGTCGCGCAGAACCTGTTCGTGCCGCTCTCGCTGGCGGTGGCGTTCGCGATGATTGCGTCGTTCATCCTTTCGAGCTCGCTGCTCCCGGTCCTGTTTCTCTGGATTCACAGGAAGATCGATTTCGGTCGCCACCTGCTGGTCGCAGGACGATGGGAATTCGAGCGCTGGCGCGATCGGTGGGTGGCCACGCTCGAACGACTAGGCCGCGTTCGGTGGGTCGTTCTTGGTGCCTACGCGCTGGGCGTTGCGCTGATTCTCGTGGTCCTTGGTCCGCGCCTCAGTCAGGAACTATTTCCGAGTATCGGCGTGACGCAGTTCCGGCTGCGGTTGGACGCGCCCACCGGTACGCGTGCCGAGGAAACCGAGGTGTTGACAACGCAGGTGCTCGACGAGATCCGAAGAGTCGTCGGGGCCGACAATGTCCTGATCACGCTCGGCTATGTCGGCACGCAGGGAGCGAGTTATCCGATCAATACGGTGTTCCTCTGGTCCTCGGGCCCACATGAAGCGATCATCGATATCGCCCTCCGACCCGAGGCGCATCTCGACGTCAAGTCGATCGAAGCCACACTTCGCGAGGTGCTGCCACCGAAGTGTGCAGGCTGCTCGTTTTCGTTTGAACCTGGCGATCTCGTGAACCAGATCATGAACTTCGGCGCGCCAACGCCGGTCGAGGTGGCGGTGATCGGTCCGGACCTGTCGGCGAGTCGTACTTATACCGAACACCTGCGGGACGAACTCGGCGCCATCGCGAATCTGCGCGATCTCAAGTACGAGCTGCCTTTGGATTATCCAAGTGTGGAAGTGCAGATCGATCGCCGCCTCGCGGGACAGCTCGGTGTGACCGCCAGTCAGGTGGCGCGGTCACTCTCGGAGGCGACCTACTCGAGCCGCTTCACCACGCCGAACTACTGGGCCGACCCGAACACCGGCATCGCGTATCAGGTGCAGCTCCAGTATCCGCAGCCGCAAATCGCATCGCTACACGACGTGGAAAGCATTCCGGTGATGCCGGGGCGCGGGCAGCATCCACTGCTCGGCGACGTCGCCACGGTAGGTGAGGGGACGGTGATGGGCGAGTACGATCGCCGAAATGGTCTCCGGATGCTGACGTTGTCCGCCAACATCGCCGGAAATGACCTCGGTGCGGTGTCGCGTGGCATCGACGCGGCGATTCGTCGTGCCGGCACGCCGCCGCGCGGTACGACGGTGCAGGTTCGTGGCCAGATCGCCCCGATGCGCGAAACATTCGCGAACTTGAGTCTCGGACTCGGGCTCGCGGTCATCGTCATGTTCCTGCTGCTCGCGGCGAACTATCAGTCGATTCGCCTCGCCGCAGTCGTGCTCACGACGGCGCCGGCAACGATTGCCGGCGTGATTCTCATGCTGCTCGTGACGGGCACCAGTCTGAACATCGAATCCTACATGGGCGCGATTATGGCCGTCGGCGTCGGAACAGCGAACGCCATTCTGCTCGTCACCTTTGCGGACGAGTACCGCCGCACGGGCACTGCGCCCCTCGAAGCCGGCATCGCAGGCGCCAGAGAGCGGATGCGGCCGATTCTGATGACCAGCGCAGCAATGATCGCAGGCATGATTCCGATCGCGCTTGCAGCCCAGGTGACGGCGTCGCTCGGGCGCGCCGTGATCGGTGGCCTGATCGCCGCCACGTTCGCCAACCTCACTGTGCTGCCATTCATGTTCGCCTCGGCGCAGCGCCGCGCTTCGACCGCATTACCATCGCTCGATCCCGACGACCCTGGCAGCCGGTACGCGACGAAGGGATAGGGAATGGC
>DASXIR010000277.1:0-9068 GCA_036497895.1 Vicinamibacterales bacterium
CGCGTTCGACCTCGCCGCGGAAGTGCTCGACTCGAACGACTTCTTTCGCGACGCGCACCGGCGCATCTTCGACAAGATGGTCAAGCTGTCGGAGCGCAACGACGCGATCGATCTCGTCACCCTGAAGGAAGAGCTCGGCCGGTCCGGCGACCTCGACGAGGTCGGCGGGCCTGCTTACATCGCCGCGCTGGTCGATGGTGTGCCGCGTTCCACCAACGTCGAGCACTACGCCCGCATCATCAAAGAGAAAGCGACGCTTCGGAATCTCATTTTCTCGGCCAACAAGATTCTCGCCACCGCATACGCCGGCGAGGACGAGGCCGATCTGATCCTCGATCAAGCCGAGGGCGCCATCTTCGCGATCGCCGACGACAAGGTGCGCGACGGCTTCGTGTCGCTGCGCGATCTCGCACAGGGCAGCCTCGAGACCATCGAGAAGCTGCACTCGCGCAAAGAACTGGTCACCGGCGTGCCGACCGGCTTCACCGACCTCGACGAGATGACCTCCGGCCTGCAGCCGTCAGACCTCGTGATCATCGCGGCCCGTCCTTCGATGGGCAAGACAAGCCTCGTGCTGAACATGGCGCAGCACGTCGGCACCAAGACCGACATGACCGTCGGCGTGTTCAGCCTCGAAATGTCGAAGGAGCAGCTGTTCCTCCGCATGCTCACCGGCGAGGCGCGCATCGACGCGCACCGGCTGCGCGGCGGATTCCTCGGCGAGCGCGATTGGGGCCGTCTCGCGCAGGCGATCGGCACGCTGAGTGAGGCGAAAATCTTCATCGACGACACGCCGTCGATTGGCGTCCTCGAAATGCGCGCCAAGTGCCGGCGACTGGCGTCGCAGCACGGCCTGCACCTGGTCATCATCGACTACGTGCAGCTGATGCAGGGCCGCGGCAAGTTCGAGAACCGCACGCTCGAACTCGGTTCGATTTCGCGCTCGCTCAAGGGCCTCGCCAAGGAACTGCGCGTCCCGATCGTGTTGCTCTCGCAGTTGAGCCGCGCTCCCGAATCGCGCTCCGACCATCGACCCCAGTTGTCGGACCTGAGAGAATCCGGCGCCCTCGAGCAGGATGCGGACGTCGTGGCCTTCATCTATCGCGAAGACATGTACGCCGACAAGAGCCAGCCGCCGACCGACGCGCAGGGTGTCGCGGAGCTGATCATCGCCAAGCAGCGCAACGGCCCGACCGGCGTCGTCAAGCTGGCCTTCATCCGCGAGTTCACTCGCTTCGAGAACCTCGCCTCCGGCGCCTAGCGAGCGGCCCCGCATGCGGGCTAACTCTTCGGCTATCCCCTCCGTCGAAGTAGGGTTACTTCACGCTGATCGGCCTGCCGCTTGTCGACGGACGCGATATCCGATCGACTGACGAGGTAGGCGCCCCATTGGTCGCCATCGTGAATCGAGCATTCGTCGATCGCTACTTGGCGAACGCCAGCGGCGTCGGGAAGCATCTGTGGTTCGGCGGCCGTCAGCGGCCGGGCTGCGAGATCGTCGGCGTCGTCGCCAACGGCCGTACCGGCGATTTGACCAGGCCGCCTGAACCCGAGATCTACCTGTCGCTCTGGCAGAATCGCGCGTTCTCGAAGGATCTCGTGGTGCGGACCACCGGCGACCCGCGATCGGTGATGGCCGCGGTGCAGCGCGCGATCCACGACGTCGATCCAACAGCGGCGGTGGAACACGTCCGAACGCTTGACGACATCCGCGGCGAGTCGCTGGCGTCGCGGATTTTCGCGACCCGGCTCCTGGTTGGCTTTGCCGCCACCGCCAGCGTGCTGACACTGATCGGCATCTACGGCGTGCTGTCGCTCTCGGTCGCAGGTCGGCGACGCGAGATCGCGATTCGCGCCGCCGTCGGCGCTGCCGCGGGTGACATCCGGCGGCTCGTGCTTGGCGAAGCGCTCCGCCTGATTGCCGGCGGCGTCGCATCGGGCATCGTGGCGGCACTCGTCCTCTCGCGCGTCCTGCAGTCGTTTCTGTTCGAGGTGAGCCCGACCGATCCGCTCACCCTCGCGGCGATGGGCACGCTGTTCGCGGCGGTGGCGCTCGGCGCGTGCTGGCTCCCGACCCGGCGAGCGGCTCGCGTCGATCCGATCGAAGCGCTGCGCTGCGAGTGACAGCCGGCTCCTCCAGTATGATCGGCGGGTGATTCGCCCGACCGTTGCGCGCGTCGATCTCGCGGCCCTCGCCGCCAACTACCACGCCATCGTCGATCATCTTTCGCACGAAGGTGGCACGCGACGGACGGGTGTCATCGCCGTCGTGAAGGCGAATGCCTACGGTCACGGCGCGGCGCAGGTGGCGCAGGCGCTCGAGAACAGCGGCGCCGATCTGCTGGCGTGCGCCGATATCGAGGAAGGTGCGGCGCTGCGTGCCGCTGGCGTGCGTGCCGATATCCTGGTGTTTGGCGCGCTCAGCGTCAGCGATCTCGATGGTCTGTTCGATTGCCGCCTGACGCCGACGATTTCGACGCCCGGCGCGGCCCGTGCGGTGCAGGCGGCAGCTGAGAAATACAACCAGCGTCTGCGCTATCACCTCAAAATCGACACCGGCATGAACCGGCTCGGGTTCCGCTTCGACAACCTGAAACGAACCCTGCCCGGCCTGCTCGCCAGCCGGAACCTGGATCTTGACGCGGTCTACACACACTTTGCCACCGCTGACGACGCGGAATCATCGCTGTTTGGCGATCAGCGCGTCCGCTTCGAGCGCGCGCGACACGAAATTGCGGAGATGCACCACAGCGCCCGTCCGGATCGATCAACACCTCGACGGGACGAGGGTGCCTCTTCGGAGTCCGGCGGCGGGCCGTCGTCATCGCCGGCGTCTGATGGCACGTTCGCGCCGTACGTGCACGCCGCCAACAGCGCCGCGTTTCTGCGAGATTCCCGCGTCTGGTTCGATCGGGTTCGGCCGGGACTCCTCCTTTACGGCATCGTCCCGCCGCCGCTCGCTTCGACGATGAGGTTGCGACCTGCCCTGTCACTGGTCAGTCGTATCGTTGCGGTGAAGGGGGTGCGAAGCGGGGAAGGCGTCGGTTACGGCGCCAGGTTCGTCGCCGAAGGCCCGCGGACACTTGCGATCATCCCGGCCGGCTATGCCGACGGCCTGGACCTCCGTCTTGCCGGCCGAGGCGCCGTGTTGATTCGCGGCCGCCGTGCGCCGATTGTCGGCGCCGTGAACATGGACATGCTCGTGTCCGATGTCACCGGGCTCGACGTCTCGCCTGGAGACGAGGTGGTGATCATCGGCTCGCAGGGCGACGAGCGGATCGACGTGCGCGAAATGGCCGCGCAGATCGGCACCATCCCCTACGAGATCCTGTGCAGAATCGGCAGCCGGATTCAGCGCATCTATCAATGATGTAAATCACCCCATGACGAATGATCAGTTGACCAGATGAGCAAATCTCCGAAGACGGTCTTTGCGTGCCAGGAATGCGGCGCGCAGTCGCCGAAGTGGCTGGGCCGCTGCGCCGACTGCGGCGCCTGGAACTCGCTGGTCGAAGAGCGGGCCGGCGCGTCCGATGCCGCGGCCGGCGTTGCGGGCCCGCATCGCTACGCGATTCCCGGTACCGCGGGCGCCGCGCAGTTATACGCGGACATCGAGCTTGCACACTACCCGCGAATCACGACCGGCATCGACGAGTTCGATCGCGTGCTCGGCGGCGGCGTCGTGCCAGGGTCGCTGGTGTTGCTGGGCGGCGAGCCCGGCATCGGCAAGTCCACGCTTTTGTTGCAGGCCGCGGCGAACATGGCGCGCACGGCGGGGACCGTGCTCTACAGCTCCGGCGAGGAGTCCGAGCATCAGATCAAATCACGAGGCGAACGCCTCTCGGTCGGCAACGCGCCGCTTTACCTGCTCGCGGAGACCTGCCTCGAACGCATCCTCGAAGAAATCGCGCGGATCAAGCCGGCGCTCATTATTGTCGACTCGGTGCAGACCGTCTTCTCGATGAAGTTTCAATCGGCGCCGGGCAGCATCGGCCAGGTGCGCGAGGCCGCGACGCAGCTGCTGTTCGCGGCCAAAGGTCAGAACATCCCGACATTCCTGGTTGGCCACATCACCAAGGATGGCAGCCTGGCCGGACCCAAGGCGCTCGAGCACGTCGTCGATACGGTGCTCTACTTCGAAGGCGAGCGTCATCATTCCCACCGCGTCGTGCGAGCGGTGAAGAACCGCTTCGGCGCCGCGAGCGAGCTCGGGGTGTTCGAGATGACCTCGACCGGCCTGCGTCCTGTGCCGAACCCATCGAAGATGTTTCTCGCCGAACGTCCCGCCAATGCGCCGGGGTCCGCTGTACTCTGCGCCGTCGAAGGCTCGCGGCCGATACTGGTCGAAGTTCAGGCCCTCGTCAGCTCCAGCACCTACGGCAACGCACGTCGCATGGCGAGCGGCATCGATCAGGCTCGCCTGACGCTTCTGCTGGCGGTGCTCGAAAAGCGCGCCGGTCTCAACTTGATTGGAGACGATGTGTTCGTGAACGTGGCGGGCGGGATGACGATCGACGAGCCGGCGTCCGACCTTGCCGTCCTCGCGGCGATTGCGTCGAGCGTCAGGAACAGGGTCATTCCCGGCACCACGGCGATGTTCGGCGAAGTCGGGCTCGCCGGAGAGATCCGCGGCATTGCCCAGGCGCCGCTGCGCGTCCGCGAGGCGGTGCAGATGGGATTCCGTCGCTGCGTCTTGCCGGAGGCCAACATCGATCCCGCCGATCGTGCGCTGGCCGGCGACTGTGAACTGGTCGGCGTCCGCGGCGTCGGCGAAGCGCTCGATGCGTTGTTGTCGTAAGCGTGCTCGCGTCGCAGGGACGAATCACGCTGGAAGGCCGCGCGGTCGGCCGGTTCGATGATTCGCGGCGAATGGCTCTCGGCCGTGTTCGGGGTCGCGTCGGCGCTTTCATGGGGCGCCGGCGATTTCTGCGGCGGGCTGGCCGCCAAGCGCGCTCCGCTCCTCCCGGTCGTCATCGGCTCGCAGACGTGCGGTCTTCTGGCGCTGGCCCTTGCCGGCGTCATCTTCAAGGATCCGCTCCCGGCCGCTTCGAGTCTGCTGTGGTGCGGATTGGCCGGGCTGTCCGGCGCACTCGGGCTGCTCGCGCTCTATAAGGCGCTCGCGATCGGCCGGATGGGCCTGGCGGCACCGGTATCGGGAGTGCTCAGCGCCGCGATTCCGGTGATCGCCGGCGGCGCCGTCGAAGGTACGCCTGGATGGCTCCGCCTCGCCGGATTTCTGCTCGCGCTGGGGGGCGTCTGGCTCGTCGCGCGAGCGGACGATGCCGGCGAGTTCCGACCGCGTGATTTGGGTTTGTCCCTGCTGGCCGGCGCCGGTTTCGGCTGCTTCATCGTCATCATTTCGTGGACGAGCGGAAACAGCGTGTTCTGGTCGCTCGTCGTTGCCCGGTTCGCGTCGCTCAGCACCATGGTCCTGGTCGCCGCGCTGGGCAAACAGGCGCAAGCCGTCTCGAGACAGCATCTTCCGCTGCTTGTCGCCGCCGGGCTGACGGACGCTTGCGGTAACGCCTTCCTGGTCCTCGCGGCCCACGCCGGACGGCTCGACGTGGCGGCAGTTCTGTCGTCGCTGTATCCCGCGTCCACCGTCCTCCTTGCCTGGCTGGTCCTCCACGAACGGGTAACGCGATGGCAGTTCGTCGGTCTGCTGGCCGTGTTGTCTGCGATTGTCATGATTACGGCGCGGTGATATCGTTGCCCCGGAGGCTGGCCGCCCGGCATCCGCACTTCATCCCGTTTGTTTTTGAGGCGGTTGGCGTTTCATAACCGGGGGGTTTCCCCATGGCTTGGTTCGCGCTCGCGCGCATACTTTTTGTCGCCGCCGTTGCTTACGCCGCCGCGATTCTCCTGCCGCTGCCAGTTGGGCTGAACGCCAATGTCGTGTTCGCGCTGGCCCTGGCCGGTCTCGTGGTCGTTTTTGAGAGCCGGCTCCGAGAGACGGCGGCAACCCGCGTCTTCGGTGCCCTCATCGGCTGTTTCGTCGGGTTGGGGATCGCGCACCTGATTACGACCGGCCTGTTCTGGGCCGACAACGGTGACCGCCGGGTCGAGTTCCTGCACAGCTTCACGCTGATCGTGTTGCCCTATCTCGGCTTGTCGCTCGGTGCCAAGTACGGCGAGTGGCTGGAGCCGGCCCGACTGATGACGCTGTTCCGCGCCGCCGGGCCGCAGCGCCGCTACAAGATTCTCGACACCAGCGTCATCATCGACGGCCGCATCGCTGATGTCTGCGAAACCGGGTTCGTCGACGGCACGCTCGTAGTTCCCCAGTTCGTGTTGAAGGAACTGCAGCTGGTGGCTGACTCCGGCGACTCCATGAAGCGGAACCGCGGGCGCCGCGGCCTCGACATCCTGCAGAAAATCCAGAAGATGGCGGGCATCGAGGTCATCATCTCCGACGTGGATTTTCCGGAGGTCAAGGAAGTCGACCTGAAGCTGATCGAACTCGGTCGCGCGCTGCCGGGAAAAATCGTGACCAACGACTTCAACCTGAACAAGGTCGCGCATTTGCGCGGTGTGGACGTGCTGAACGTCAACGAACTGGCCAACTCGCTCAAGCCGGTCGTCCTGCCAGGCGAAGTGATGAAGGTCTTCATCCTGAAGGAAGGCAAGGAATACAACCAGGGTGTCGCGTACCTCGATGACGGCACCATGGTGGTCGTTGATAACGCCCGCAAGATGATCAGCAGGACGATCGACATCGTCGTCACCAGCGTGTTGCAGACGACCGCGGGGAAGATGATCTTCGGTCGCTACATCGAGGCCGGCGTCTCGACGTCCACGGCTGGCCCAGCGCCAGTCGAGCGCATCCGGCCGGCGGCGCCCGCCGCGTCGGCTGCGCCGATCCTGCGTCCGCAGACATAGTTTCCACGCAGACGAAAACGGCTGGCCGGCGCGTCTTGAGCATCACGCGTTCGCGCCGGCCGGCGACCTCGGCATTCGGATTTCGCACCGCTAATCTACAATGAGCGCACCTTGCGCTTCCCTCCGTATCACTGGTGGCGGACCGTTTTCTATCTCATCCCCGCGATCACGATCTACACCATCATCCTCGGCGCTGCGTCGCTGGTGTCGAGCGTGTTCGAGCGGCACGGCTATTTCGCGCACGGCTGCGCGCGGGCCTGGTCGTGGCTGATTCTGAAAACCACGGGTGTTCGCGTCACCATCGAGGGGCTCGAGCGGATTACCCCCGGCACGACCTACATCTTCGTCTCGAATCACCAGAGCATCTACGACACGCCGGTGATCTTCGCGTCGCTCCCATATCAGCTGCGAATCATCGCCAAGGAATCGCTGGCGCGATTTCCCGTGCTCGGCTGGCACCTCCGTCGCGGCGGTCATCTGTTCGTCGATCGCCGCCATCCCGATCGTGGCGGCATCCTGCGCCGATGGCGCGCGCTGGTTTCCGAAGGGCTGTCGCTCATCATCTACGCGGAAGGCACCCGCAGCGCCACCGGCCACGTCGCGCGATTCAAGGGCGGCAGTTTTCTGCTGGCGATTGAAGCGGGTCTGCCGATCGTGCCGATTGCCGTGATTGGTACGCGCAAGGTAATGCCGAAAGGACGGCTCGAGACCCAGCCTGGCGACGTGAGACTGATCATCCACGATCCGATTCAGCCACCGGCGCTCGAGTCTCCAACGCCAAAAGACGCCAAAGCGCTCGCCGATCAGGTCCACGCGATCGTCAGCGCGGTCGTAGAACAACGCCAGTTCGGCGCAGTCTAGCCAGGTGGCAAAACAGCAAGGAACAACACTGACGGTGACCGCCGCTCAAGCGGCGGCGTTCCGCCTCGCCCGCCATCGTCTCAGCGCCCGCACGGACCATGGACCAAGGACCAAGGACGGACCAGGGACCAAGAACGGACCAGGCACCAGGCCCCAAGTCCCAAGCCCCACCATCGAAGACATCTGCCGCGCCACTGGCGGCATCCAGGCGCAGGTGATGTCGGCGGCGGAGATGTCGATCTGGACTCGTCGACGTGAAACAACCCGCGCTGAGGTCGGCGCCGCATTGTTCGAACGGCGCGAGATCGTGAAGACGTCAGCGATGCGGCTGACGCTGCACCTCATTCCTGCCTCGGATCTCGCGATGGTGATCAGCGCACTACGGCCCGCGTCGATGGCGGTCGTCGAGCGCTGGCAGGAGCGCGTCGGAGCGCGGCCGGACCACGCCAGAGCGCTGGTCGACACAATCATGGACGGACTCCGCGACGGCCCGAGGACGCAGCAGGAGCTGATCGGGCTGGCGCGAAAAAAGGCGGGTAAGAGCATGCGCGCCTGGCTCGACAACAGCTGGGGTGCGCTGCGCGCGCCGGTCGTCGACGGCCTGATTGTCTACGGACCGCCGCGAGGCTCGGCGACAACGTTCGTGCGCGTGGACCAGTGGCTGCCGCGGCAGCCGTCGTTCGAGGTGGACGAAGCGCGCGCGGAATTGTGCCGGCGATTCCTGTCCGCCTTCGGTCCTGCGACCGCGCACGATTTCGCCAAGTGGTCGGGACTCAAAACCAGCGAGGCCAGGGTTGTGATCACCGGCCTTGCCGGCGAGCTCGAGTCCGTGACGATTGAGGGCGCGAGCGGATGGATCCGCGACCTCGATCGCAGAACGCTCGATGAGAGCGTGCTCGACGAGGAATCGATCCGGCTGCTCGGTCCGTTCGACTCGTTTCTGCTGGCCCACGCGACCAAGGAGCATCTGGTGCCGCCGAAGCACTACAAGCGGGTCTACCGTCCGCAGGGCTGGATTTCGCCCGTCGTGATGCGCGGCGGCAGCATCATCGGCGTCTGGTTTCCCGAGACGTCCAGCCAGACGGTCACGCTGGGCGTCGAGTTGTTCAGCAAAACGACGCCAGGCCTACGCCAGGCGATCGAACGCGAAGCGGAGGCGCTCGGCCGCTTTCTCGGGCTGCGAGGCCAGGCGCGCTTCGGCTCGGTCGCGAAGTGATCGTCTGCCGGCCTGTATAATCAGAGATTCGTCCTATGCATGTCACCGCGATCATCGCCGCCGGCGGGCGCGGGCAGCGCTTCGGCAGCGCGCGACCCAAGCAGCTTCTCGA
>DASXIR010000278.1:0-2800 GCA_036497895.1 Vicinamibacterales bacterium
CTACCTGCCATGGCTGTCGCCGATCGCCGATCCGCGGCTCGGCTTTCATCACAGCGTGCTCATCGGGTAGCGGGGCTGATGGGGTCAATTCGGCAGGTCAAACGCCGCCGCTGCTTCGACAACCCCGCGCAGGTTGCGCGGGATGACCGTGGTGACGATCGATTCGAGGAAACCGGACACCATTTTCTCCACGCCACCAAGCGAACCGCCGAGCAGTCCCGGCTTCAGATCCAAACCACCCTCGAACGTGACGCGCGCGCCCTGTCCCGCCATTGCCGACGCGAAGACGGTGTGGCCGGCGCAGGCGATATACTCCGTCAGGAAGTCGGGTTCGATCGTCCAGGCACAGGTGAATGTGCCTGCGTCCCACGAGTTCCGATCGATCCAGCTCAGCTCCTCAGACTTCAGAATGGAACGGATGACCGGCGGCACATGATGGCGTACGCGCCAGTGGTTCACGGCGTGCACGATCCCGTCGGCATCGACGCTCCGGTCGAGCTGCCGGACCTCCTGGATATCCGCAAGGTGCGGCGAGATGTCTATCAGATGGTCACGCATGATGGTCCAAAGCGCCTCACGGGGTCGTTTGATTACGACGAGGCTGCGGAAGGTCTTCAAGCCGGTTCTCCCTGGGCGACGGCGGCACGGAAACGGTAGATGTCGGCAGCAAGCCGCATGCGGGATCGGACCTCGCGGGAGATGTGCGCCGACGCGGCGAGCCAGGAGATCGTCTCGATCAAGGCGGCGCGCGCCGGCGCCGGTGCATAGCCAAGGGCGGCCGCCTTGTGGTGCGAATACCAGTAGTAGCGCCCGGCCATCGCGGCCTGCTCGCGCGTCGACAGCGGCGCCCGGCCGCCGATGGTTGCTCGCAGTTCCTCCGCGGTTGCGGCCAGGAACGCGAGCGTCTGACTGAGCTCCAGGCGCGGCGGCGCAACGCCGGCAAGTTCGGCGACGGCGGTATGGATCTGCTGCCAGGTCAGATTTTCCGAACCGAGCAAATAGCTCTCGCCTGCGACGCCTTGTTCGGCAATCAGCACATGGCCGGACGCGACGTCGCGCGCGGCTACGAGATTGCAGCCGCCCGGGAAGGTGCAGCCGAGCGGATCGGCAAGATACGCGACGATAAGCCCGTTGCTGGGACCGAGGCGAGCGGCGGTCGGGCCGAGTGTCATCGTCGGGCAGGCAAGGCGCACGTCCAGCTTCATCGCCGCGCCGAGTTCCAGGGCACGTCGATGCTGGGCGACCTTCGCGGCGACGTAGGGTGGTTGTTCGTCACCGCCGGGCAGCCCGCCCGACTCGCCTGTGCACAGCGCCGCCTTGCGATGGCCGAACACCACCGAAGACGACGTCACGATGACGCGCGGCACGCCCATCCGCGCGCACGCAACAAGCGTGTTCTCTGTTCCGTCAACCGCGGTGGCATGCAGTGTGGCCGCATCGACGCCCGCATAGGCGAAATGCGCGGCGCCGTGAAATACGACGTCGCAGTCGGCGCAGGCCATGTCGAGATCAGGACCGGCACGCAGTATGTCCGCGATCGCAAATTCCACCGGCAGGTCGGCCAGCGACTCGCGCCGACTGGTTTCGCGCACCAGTGCACGCACCTGCCAGCCGCGATCCAACAGGGTGCGCACAAGATGGGCGCCGATCAGCCCGGCCGCGCCGGTGACGAGCGCCTTCATCCGACTTGGCCCAATTGCGCCAGGTCGCGTTGCGCCGCCTGCTGCAGGCCGTCGATGAACCGCGCTATCGCCGCGACCCAATGATCGAGATCGGACGCGGTTGCCGCGGCGACGGGGCGCGCGTGCGGCCCCGGCCGAACATGGACGAAACCGTCCGCATCGATTTCGCGATGATCCTTGGTTTGCGGTGGCGCGGGCAGGCTCGGCACGCGTTGCAGCAGTGGTGTGGCGATTTGGCCGATCCGCCCCAGCAACCGCACGAGCTGGTCGGCGGCGACCGGTGAGGGTTCATCGACCGGCCGGCCGAGACGAATGTCGCGGCCTTCCACGAGCGCCTCGAAATTCGCCAGCGTGCGGTCGAAGAATGTGCGGTACGCGTGCGTGACAAGCTCCGACTTGATGTCCGGAACCAGACTCAAATCGAACACCTGCCAGAACAATGGCAGCGCGAAAAGCTGGCGTCCTGCGATCGTGACACATGTTCCTCCGGCAGAACGCTCGAACGTGGCAATCCCGTCGTCGCAGGTGGCCGAGTTGTTCTCGCTGCCGATCGTCTTCCAGTACAACCGATGGCGGTCGGTGCCATATTCGACTGCTTCCAGCTTGCTGACGTCGATCGGCTTGCCCTGGTAGACCACAAGGTAGTTCGGCTGGGGTAGGTAAATGTTGCGCTCCGCCTGGCGAACCGAACGGTCGGCCTCGTCGTGTGCAATCGGCACGACGACCCCTCCCAGATAGTCGTTCATGAACGTGATCGTGCGTGCCACGTCAACGCGTTGGACAAACGTATCAAACGCGATCGGCAGCGTCCTGCTGTAGTGGAACACCACGGCGTCCCCGACATATCGCCAGCGCAGTCCTTCGGACATCAGCGGTGCACCTGCCGCGATCGGTTCGAGCTGGATCAGTTCGTCAACGAGCCTGTCGAACGCGGCATTCTCGATCGAGGACAGGTCGATACCGAGCGGCAGGGCTCGATGGTGCAATGCATCCTTGTCGAACATCGTACGATACGATTCGACGATCTGCCCGACCAGACCGAGCAGCAGGTTCGCCGCAACCAGCAGGCATCGGCTGGTCGGACTTTCGCCGGTGTCCGCGAAGAAATCGGCCAGTGT
>DASXIR010000279.1:0-10679 GCA_036497895.1 Vicinamibacterales bacterium
CAAAGCTTCACGCCGGTCAACCCGCTCTGGCCGGGGGCGCTACCGCCGGGAACCTCCGGTCATGCACGCCTTGGCCCAGGCTGGGCGCCGCAAACGCTGGTGTCCTTCGACGGCCACGTCTTCGACAGTCCGCCAATCGACGAACAACGGGTGTTCGACCTGCTCGACCGGGGATTCGATCCGCAGGGTGCGCTCAACTGGATGAACAGCAATGGGTATCCGACCGTCGGCGTCTACTATCCCGGGCCGCAGGTGATCGGGTTCCCCTACACCTACATGGCGCTGGTCAACGGCGCGTGGGAACTGGTGATCCGGGTCGGCGGGTAGCGACACACCATGGCCACGCGTTGGTTCGAGGAGCAGAACTGGATGAAATTACCTTTCGCGCCGCTGATGGTGATGCTTGCGTTCGCCGGTGCTGCCAGCGCGCAGACGTCCACACCGCTGCGTTCCCCGGCCGCCGATGCCGGCTATGTGGAAGCGGTAGGGCAGGCTGCGTTCAGCGATGTCACCAGTCAGTCCTACGGCGTCGAGGCCGGCTTCAGTGTGAGCCCGCACCTGCAGCTCTACGCCGACATCGGGTTCACGCGTGACGTTGCGCCGACGTCGTTCTCGGACGCGGCCGGCACGATCGCTGGAGGTCTCTCTCAGGTCCAGTCGAACGTCGGCTACACGGCGAAGGAACCGGCAACCTTCGGCGTATTCGGGATCAGGTACAGCGTCAACGTCGCAGGCAGCAGGGCGACGCCGTACCTGAAGACCGGTTTCGGTCTCGCCCACCTGAAGCGGGAGGCCGCATTCACGGTCGCCGGCGCCGACGTGACCGCCAACCTGAGTCAGGATCAATACGGCAACATCGTGCTCGGATCTGACCTGTCGGGAAGTTCCAACAAGGCGATGTTCGAATTCGGCGGCGGTGTCGCGCTCCCGCTTTTCAGCCACCTCCTGATCGATTTACAAGCACGATACGACCGTATCTTCGCTGACCCTGCCGGCATCAACCTGATCCGGGCGGGCGTCGGGATCGGTGTCCGGTTCTGAAATTCCTGCGGTAAGATCGCGACCCGAAGAGAGGAACCGATGGCGGACTCGCAGATCGTTCGAGCCTTGTGGGCCTTTCTCAAATCCGAGAAGGATTTCGCGCTGGCATCGATCGCCGTCGTGCTGGTGGTGCTTGGAACATTGCTCGTTTCTTTTGCCGGGCGAGGTTTCGCGCCGTTCGTCTATGCCGGCTTTTGATTTCAGTGCTCAGGCTTCAGATTTCGTACTTCACACTTCCAGTTTCTAACGTCTAAGACCCTTACTTCCAGGTTCAAGAGTGTTCATCGAGCCGAGATTCGTGCTCGTCACCGTGCTCTGCTGGGTCACGCTCGCGCTGACGCCGGCGAGGTTACGCTCGCACGCGCTGGTCGGTTGGAGCATCGTCTTATATCTGCTGTATGCGCCGCAGGCACTGATCTTCGTCAGCGCCGCCATTCTCCTGACCTATCTGGCTGCGGCCGGGCGCCGTAAGTGGATCGTCATCATCCTCGTCTCCGGCCTCCTGGCCTATTTCAAACGCCCGGCTGGCCTCGCCGGCGCAATGTCGACGAGCGCAGTCGATCTCCAGGGCGGCGGCGTGCTGGTGCCGCTCGGCTTTTCGTATATGGCGCTCGAGTTGATTCACTACGCCATCGAGACCAGCCGCGGCCGCATTCGCCAGACGTCGTTCGTCGATTTCGCGGCGTTCGCGTTGTTCTTTCCGTGCCGCGTTGCCGGCCCGATCAAGCGCTTCAACGACTTCACGGCGTCAGTTGCAGCCGCCGAATGCTCCGCGGTCGAGGTTTACCACGGCTGCTTCCGGATCTTGTCCGGCCTGATCAAGAAGGGCGTGCTCGCCGACCCGCTGGCCCGGGCCTCGGCCGGTGTCACCGCTGCGACCACAGCCGGTCAGGCGTGGGAGGCCATGTTCGCGTACTCGTTGTCGCTCTACCTCGACTTCAGCGCGTACTCCGACTTCGCGATCGGAGTGTCACGCCTGATGGGGATTCGGGTACCCGAGAATTTCAACTGGCCGTACTTCAGCTCGAACATCCAGGACTTCTGGAATCGGTGGCATATCAGCCTCTCGTTCTGGGTGCGCGACTATGTGTTCACGAACACGGGCCGGCAGTTGTTCAAGACCAGGCTCAAGGCGAGTCCCGGCATCATCGCTGGAACCAGCTACCTCGCGACGTTCCTCGTCGTCGGCGCCTGGCACGGGCTGTCCCTGAATTTCCTGGTGTGGGGCGCGTATCACGGCCTGTTCGTGACCGCGTTTCACTTTTATAAGCTCGCGCTGCCCGATCGAATTGCATCGAGCCGTTTTTATCAGTCGCGGTTGGTCTCGATCGCCGGGATGGGCCTCACTTTCGTGCTGGTCACCATCGGCTGGGTCTTCTTCCGGCTCGACCTGCTTGACGCGGGGCGGGTGCTTCGCCTGATGCTGGTCAACTAGAATGGTGGGGCGCCATGCCCATCTCTGAAAAAGTCCGCGAATTCGTCGAGATCAAATTTCGTCCGCGCCGGAACGGACGGGCATTCGATGACGACACGCCGTTGTTTTCGAGCGGCATCGTCGACTCGTTTGGTGTGCTCGAGCTGATCGCCTTTCTCGAAGACACGTTCGGGATCGAGATTGATACCAACGCCCGCGAAGTGCGCGATTTCGACACCGTGCGCAAGATCGCGGGCCTGGTGCAGAGCGTCCCGGGTAGTCCGGGCGAAGGATGATGAACGAGTACGAGCTGATCCTCGGCCTGCCGCATACCAATCACCAGGGCCTGGCAGAGCATCTCCTTCTGCAGTGGGCGGGCCACTACCACTGGACTTCGCTCGCGCGTGCCATCGGCACACCGCTCTCAGCACTTCGCACGGCCAGCGGCCACGAGGTCTACGCTACGTTCTATTTCGTCGAAGAGCGTTTCCCCGATCAGGCCCTGCCCGACATGTTCCAGCTCGACGACCGGCTTCAGTTCGCGGTGTTCCTGCGTGCCTACAAAGGCATTTCGGTCGAGACCAAGATTGTCTTCGATCACGCGGATCGACTGAGGGACTGGATCGCCACGTCTCCGGCGTCGCTGTCCGACGAGGCGGCTCGTGCGCACCCGTTTGTCCGCATGGCAACGATCTTCATCACGCCCGAGACTGGCAACAGCCGCCTGAAGGTGGCGAGTCCGGCGGGGATCGACTTCTCCCGTATCGCCGCGCTGCCCAACGACGACAATCCCTACCAGTTGACCAGGCTCGCACGCGAGATGGGCACGTTGGGACTGACCGCTGACCCGTGGACGGCGGTCACTCCGCTCGATGGCCATGAAAGTGTCTACGCCATCGACATCGACCGGGACACCAACGGTGCCGGGCTGTTCTACTTTGCGAACTACGTGACGGTCATGGACCGGGCGGAGCGCGCCGCCCTGATCGCCGCCCGACATTGTTCGAGTGATGCGATCGCCGGTCGTTGTGTCGAGCACCGTCGCATTGCCTATTTCGGCAACGTGTCTACGAGCGACAGCATACGGACGCGGGTGTTCGCGTTTCAACGGCCCGACGATCCCTCGCGTGTGGCCTTGCGCTACGAGATGCGTCGCGACGAGGACGGCGAACTGATTTGCCTCTCCGAAGCGGTCAAGAAGCTTGGTTCGATCGCCGGCGAGCACGCGGATCAGCATGCCGGCTGAAACGCCTGCGATCCGGTGGCCGGCGGCGGCCCGGTTTGCCCGTGTTTGTGAAGTCCTGATCATCATCGCCTGGACGCTGCTGGTCGCTCGAGATCAGTACGGCGTAGCCTGGCTTCAGCCACACGACCTCGCGCTCGATGCTGCGTTTCTAGTCGCGGTTCTCGGAGTCATCGCCGGCAGCATTGCGGCGAGACGTCCGGTCTCCTCAGCGCCGGACCTGGCGCTGCGGTTTGCGTTTCGCACGTTGGTGATCGTCCTTGCCCTGATCGGGGCCGAGTACGTGCTTCGCTTCGTCTACCGCCAGCAGCACTCGAGCGGCAACGCCGGCGATTTCGTGGCTCGCCATGGCGGTGGGCCGGCGATCGTGAACAACAGTCTCGGCTTTCGCGATCGCGAGATCCCTCCCAAGCGTCCCGACCGCTATCGCGTCGCCGTCGTCGGCGACTCGTTTTCCTGGGGGCAGGGGATCGAGGCGAGCGAGCGGTTCTCGGACGTCGTTGGCGCCCTGCTCGGTCCACGCTACGAAGTCTTCAACTTCGGCCAGCCCGGCACGCCCGATCACCTCGAACAGTTGAAGCAGGTCCTGCCGACATCGCCCGATTTCATCCTGTTGCAGCTCTATGTCAACGACTTCGAGACACCGCAGATGGAGCGGCCGCGGCCATATCCGCTGTTGCCGCCATCGCTGCACCACGATCTTGAAGAATCGTCGCTGTTTTACGACTTACTGAATCTGCAGTTTTCTCTGCTGCAGTCCGAGCTCGGGATCGTCGACAGTTACGAGCAATATCTGTCGCGCAATCTGAAGGATCCGGCGTCACCGAACGCGCGGCAGTCGGTCGCGGCGATTCACGCGTTCGTCAATGCCGCGCGTCATGCCGGAATTCCGTGCGGCATCGTGTTGTTCCCGGCGGCCGATGCGATGGGACCGGACGGGTCGTACCCGTTCGGCTATCTCCACAATCGCGTCCGGACGATTTGCACGGACGAATCAATTCCGTGCGTCGATCTCCTGCCGGCGTTCTCAAAAGTCAAGGACCCGCGGACGATGTGGGTGAGTCAGTTCGATGCGCACCCGAACGCCATGGCCAACCGCCGCGCGGCGCAGGAGATTCTGCAAACCTTCGCACCGGTCTGGCGTCGCTGAGGTGTGGCGGGCCGGAGCGGCCAGCGGGACCTTTCGCCGCAAGGGCAATTCCTCTATTGACAAATATCAAACAAGTGTTTTATACATACGTTTGACTGATTCGCTCCTGAGCCTACGCTATGAAGCTTAAACGTGCGATTTTTCTCCTGATTCTTGCGCTTGTCGTCGGTGGCGGGACCTACGTCTACCTGCACCTGCCGACCGCGCCGGTCATGCTGACCGGGATCGTCACCACCAACGACGTGATCGTCAGCCCCCAGATTACCGGGCAGATCAGCCAGCTTCTGGTCTCCGAGGGCGACCTGGTCAAGAAGAATCAGCTGATCGCCGTCCTCACGCCTGACGAGCTGCGCGCCGACACCACCTACTTCGCCCAGAACGTTCAGGGCCTGTCCTCGCAGGTTCGCGAGTCGGAAGCGGCGCTTCGGTTCCAGGAGCAGCAGACGCGCGACCAGATCCGACAGGCGGAATCCATGCTCGCGTCCACCGAAGCTCAGGTGGATGCCGCGACGGCGGATCTCGAAAACTTGAAGCTGCAGTACACCCGCACACAAAACCTGTCGCAGCAGAAGGTCGTCTCGCAGCAGGAACTCGATCAGGCGAGAACGTCAGCCAACTCCGCCCAGGCGAAGCTGGACGGGTTGAAACGGCAGGTCGAAGCGCAGCGCGCCGCCGTCGCGCTCGCGCGGTCAACAGCCGAGCAGAGCGCGGTCAAGCGCAGCCAGGTCCAGACCAACGAGCACATGCAGGCCGCCGCGTCCGCCCAGCAGGCGAAAGCGGACGTCCGGCTCAAGTACACCGAGCTTCACGCGCCGATTGACGGCATCGTTGACGTGCGGGCGGCTCGCATCGGCGAGGTGGTGACCTCAGGCCAGCCGGTTGTGACACTGATCAACGAAGACGATCTCTGGATTCGCGCCGACGTCGAAGAGAGCTACATCGACCGCCTCCGCATGGGCGACAAGCTGACCATTCGCCTGCCATCTGGCCTCGAGCGTCAGGGAACCATCTTCTATCGCGGCGCCGACGCCGGGTTTGCCACGCAGCGCGACGTCAGCCGCACCAAGCGCGATATCAAGACCTTCGAGATTCGGCTGCGGGTCGACAACTCGGATCGGAAGCTCGCCGTCGGCATGACGGCCTACGTGATGATGCCCGTCTCTTAGCGCAGAGTCCGCTGATGTACGCCATCGACGTTCGCAACATCGTCAAGAAATTCGGCGACTTCACCGCCGTCAAAGGGATCACCTTCCAGGTCGACGAAGGGGAGATCTTCGGTCTGCTCGGGCCGAACGGCGCCGGTAAGTCAACCTTGATCCGGATGCTGGTCACGCTGCTGCCGCCGAGCGGCGGCACCGCCATCATCAACGGTTTCGACGTGATCAAGGAATCTGACGGCGTCCGGCACTCCATCGGCGTCATTCCGCAGGCGATGACCAGCGACCTCGAACTGAGCGTCGAGGAGAACCTGATCATCTTCGCCAAGCTCTACGGCGTGCCGCGGCAGAAACGCGAGCGGCTCATCAACGACCTGCTCGAATCGGTCGAGTTGACGCAGTGGCGTGACGCGCAGGTGAAGAACCTGTCGGGCGGCATGCGCCGCCGCGTCGAAATCGCCCGCGGCCTGGTTCACGAGCCGCGGATCTTCTTTCTCGACGAGCCGACCACCGGTCTGGATCCGGTGTCGCGGGTCAACGTCTGGGAGATGCTCGAGAAGATCAAGCGCGAGCGCGATCTCACCATCCTGATCACGACGCACTACATGGACGAAGCGGACAAGCTGTGCGACCGCATCGCCATCGTCGATCACGGCGAATTGAAGGCGCTGGACTCGCCGCTCAAGCTGAAGGCGTCGATTCCCGGGAAGAACTCGCTGGAAGTATCGTTCTCGGCGGCGCCGCCCGATTGGGAAGAGCGCCTGCGCAGGCTGCCGGAGGTCGAAACGGTGTCGGCACACGAGAACATCTTCCGCATCGCGACCAGCAACGGTCCGGCCACGACGCTGGCGCTGATGGAGATGGCTGCGACGGCGGGCGTCACCGTCCATTCGCTCTCGGTCCAGAGCACGACGCTCGACGATGTGTTCGTTCATTACACCGGCCGGGCGTTGCGGGATGCGCTGCAGGCGGCCAATCCGCTCGAGACCGGCCCGGTGATGAGGCGAGGCTGATATGGGACGTACCTGGGCAATCATCGAGCGCGAACTGCGCCGCTTCCGCCGCAGCCCGATCCTGATCGTCATGACCATGGTCATGCCGATCATGCAGCTGGTCGTGCTGGGCTACGCTTTTGGCGGCAACGTCAAGCACCTCAAGCTGGCAGTGGTCGATCAGGATCACAGCGTGCCGGCCGTGAAGATTCGCGAGCTGGCGTCGGCGATCTCGTCCGGCGCCCGCACCATCGACACGTTCGAATACGCCGATCAGGGCGCGGCGCTCACCGATCTGCGCAACGGCCGAGTCAACGGCATCCTGACCATTCCGCCGGATTTTTCGAGACGGGTGCTGGCCAAGAACGAACCGAAGGTCGCGCTGATCGAAGACAACACTGACAGCTTCGTGTCGAGCGCGCTGGCGGCGACGCTGGGTTCGATGTTGACCGGCTTCAATCCGGGACGGACGCCGCGCGTGCCCGGTCAGGCCACGCTCGACGTTGTCGAGGTCTACCCCTACGTGCCGTACGTGCAGTACCTGCTGCCTGGCTCGGTGGTCATGTCCATTTTCATGATGGTGATGATCGGCGGCGGCATCATCTTCATCGACGACAAGGCTCGGGGCCTGCACGAAGGCTACCTGGTGACGCCGATCAAGAAGCTCGAGTTGATCGCGGGGTTCAACATCTCCGGGACCATCAAGGCGGTGATCGCCGGCATGTTCCTGACCATCATCGGATCGTTCATCGCGGGCATCCCGCATCCGCTCGATCCGTTCCGGCTGATGCGCATGCTGGTGGTGGTGACCGTGACCGCCTTTGCCCTGATCAGCCTGATGTTCCTGCTGATGGTGCGGGTCACCGATCCGCTGCTTCCTCGCGCGATGTTCGGCGTCCTCAACACGGTGCTGTATTTTCCGAGCGGCGCGGTCTATCCGCAGCAGGGATTCCCGGGCTGGATGCAGGTGATCGCGGTCGCGGATCCGTTCACCTACGCGGTTCACGCGTTCAAGAGCCTGCTCTTGAAGAACACCGGGTTCGGCGCCATCTCCTACGACCTGATGTTCCTGGCATTGTTCTCGACGGTCGCGATGACGGCCGCGACATTTCTGTTCAAACGAACGCTATGACAGAGCGCGATCTCGAAACACGATCGCGGTTGCTCGAGGCGGGAGCGAAGCTGTTCGCGGCTCGCGGCTTCAAGGATGTGACCGTGCGCGAGATCTGTCACGAGGCGCGCGCCAACGTCGCCGCCGTGAACTACCACTTCGGCGACAAGCTCGGGCTGTACCGCGAGATCCTGCAGACCGCGATCGACGCGATGCGCGAGACCAACGACGCCGCGCGCGAGGCCGGACGAGGCCAGACCGCGGACGAGCAGCTGCGGCGCTACATCACCATCTTCGTGCAGCGGCTGCTCGGCTCGAAGGACGATACCGTGCATCGACTGGTGTCGCGCGAGATCAACGAACCGACGCCGGCGCTCGACGCCATCGTCGAACAGGGCGTGCGCCCCCGAATCGAGTACCTGTCGGGGTTGGTCGCCGAAATCACCGGCTGCTCACCGTCGGACCAGCGCGTGCTGCGCTGTGTCGCCAGCATTCAGGCGCAGTCGCTGGCGTTTCGTCCCAATCCCATCGCCGAACGACTCGGCCTGGTGATGTCGCCGACCCGCGCCAACCTCGAAGAGGTCGCAGACCACATCGCGACATTTTCGATCGCCGGCGTCCACGCGGTCATCGATCGCGTTCCCATCAGTTAGACTGGCGCCATGGCGCCACTCACCGGATTGCGGGTCATCGACCTCACGCGGGTCGTGGCCGGACCGTTCTGCACGATGATGCTCGGCGACATGGGCGCCGAGGTCCTGAAGATCGAGGAGCCGACGCACGGCGACGATGCCAGGGGCTGGGCACCGTTCATCGGCGGCACCGGCAGCTTCTTTCTCGCGCTCAACCGGAGCAAGAAAAGCGTCGCGCTCGATCTCAAGACGGCCGAGGGCGCGACCGCGCTGCGCCGCCTGATCGAGACTGCGGACGTGCTGATCGAAAACTTCCGTCCCGGCAGCCTTGGTGAACTCGGCTTCGACTACGCGTCGATGGCGGCATTGAATCCGCGTCTGATTTACTGTTCGATCGCCGGCTACGGTCAGACCGGCCCCAGCGCCCAGCTGCCGGGTTACGACGCGGTCATCCAGGGCGAGGCCGGCATCATGGACATGACCGGCTTTCCCGACGGCGATCCGACGCGCGTCGGCGTCGCCATTACGGACTATCTCGCCGGTTTGAACGCGATGCAGGGCATCCTGCTGGCCCTGCACGAGCGGCACGCCAGCGGCCTCGGCCAGCACGTGGACATCGCGCTGTTCGACTCGATGCTGTCGGTGATGCGCCTGCCGTTGTCGGTGCTGTTCGCGACCGGCCGCGATCCGGTTCGCTCAGGCAACGACCACCTGACCATCGCGCCGTACGAACCACTGCGCGCGAAGGACGGCCTGATCATCGTCGCCGCGGCCAATCCGCGGCTGTGGACGAAGTTGTGCGAGGCGATCGGCCGGACCGATCTACGCGACGATGAGCGGTTCAGAACCAACACTGAGCGGGTCGCCAACCGGGTTGCGTTGAAGCACGAGCTCGAGGCGTCTTTCGCGGCGTACACCGTTGACGAGCTGACCGCGCTGTTCGAAGCCCACACCGTGCCCTGCGGCCGTGTCCGTTCGGTGCGCGAGGCCATGGAACACCCGCAGGTCGCCGGCCGCGAGCTGGTTCTGACGCAACAGCACCCCCAGATCGGCCGCATCGACGGGCTCGCGCCGGTGGTGAAATTGTCGCGAACGCCGGCCGACGTCCACCTGCCGCCGCCTGTGCTCGGCGAGCACACGGAGGAAGTGCTGAAGACGCTCAACTCGCGGGTATGATGGCGCCGGTGTTCGATCCCAAGCTGCTCGAGGGCCGTGTCGCGCTCGTCACTGGCGGTGGTACCGGCATCTGCCGCGGTATCGCGCTGGCGCTGGCCGCACATGGGTGCGACGTCGCCATCACGAGCCGGAAACAGGAACACCTGGATCCGACCGCAGAGGAATTGCGCGCGCTCGGCGTCCGTGTTGTGGCCAGATCGGCGGACGTCCGGGATCCCGCGGCGGTAGAGGCCGCCATGTCGGCCGTCGTCGGCGAACTCGGCCGCCTCGATATCCTGGTGAACGGCGCCGCCGGCAATTTCATCTGCCTGGCGGAGAACCTCTCGCCGAATGGATTTGGCACGGTCGTGGACATCGACCTGAAGGGCACGTTCAACGTCTCGAGAGCCGCGTTTCCGCACCTGAAGCTGCAGGGCGGATCGGTCGTTAACATCAGCGCCACCCTGCCGTACCTCGGCACCATCGGCCAGGTCCATGCGTCAGCAGCGAAAGCCGGCATCGATTCGATGACGCGAACGCTGGCGGTGGAGTGGGGGCCGCACCGCATCCGCGTCAACGGCATCGCTCCGGGACCCATCGCCGATACCGAAGGCGTGCGTCGTCTGACGACCGGCAAATCGCTCGAGAATGTGTTGAAGCTGTCGCCGGTTGGACGACTGGGTACCACCGCCGACATCGCCAACGCGACGCTTTATCTGGTCTCGGATGCGGCATCGTACGTCAACGGCGTGACGCTGGTAGTTGACGGCGGCTTGTGGCTGCG
>DASXIR010000280.1:0-7824 GCA_036497895.1 Vicinamibacterales bacterium
GTTGGCGCTCGTCAGATGTCCGCCGCCGGTCAGCGCCAGCGATGCCCGATCGAAGCCGCGTCCGTCAACATCGAATCGTCCGGAAATCGTGCCGGAGTACCTCGGCGCCTGCATCCATTCGACACTCAATCCCTCTCCGAAACGATGCAAATCAACATTGGTAATGTCACCGGAGCCGGTGTAGTGAGGCGGCTGCTCTGACGTGTCGATCGTGCCCGTGGTGCCGGAACCGACCAACGCTCCCAGAAAGGTGGATCCGGCGAACTTCGCCTGTCCAGCGATGAAGGGTTCGCTGAAGCGGCCCGCGACGTCGTAGTCGAACGCCAGCAGGCTTTCGACGTGCGGCACCGGCACCGTGGCCGGCACACGTCGCAGGTCGACGCTGGTAGTCGTGCCCGTGAAGTGGAACGAGAACGGCTCGGCGAGACCAATCGACGAGTTGTCCATTGATACGCGTGCGCCGTAAGCGAGTGCGTCGGCGTGGGTGACGAGGGCAGCGTCCGCGGTCAGCTGGCCGCGGGCGCGGACCTGATCGCCGGCGTAGTCCAGGTACATCGCGTGCGCACCCTCGAAGGCGAAGATGCCGCGCGGAAAATGATTGCCCAGCTCCAGCGCAAGGTCGAAGGTCACACGACCGGTGATATCCGACGGTCGATCCGGCCGGCTGATCCACCGCGCGAGGTTGAGACGAGCGACGTCAACTGAGCCTCGTCCGTGCCATCCGGGGACGGTGGTGTCGAGCGTCAGCTTGCCGGTGACCGACCCTCCGTTTCCCCGCAGACGCAAATCGGTCGCCAGCTGCGACAGCGAGCCCTTCAGCGATGCGTCGAACGACGTCTCGACGTCGATGCGCTGAAGGCCGTGGATCACGCCCGCCCATTCCTGGAACGCAAACCGGTCGGCCCGCACCTGGAGATCGAGCAGCGTCGGCTTCACAACGTTGTTCACGGTTCCGTCGAGCGTGAAGGCGGATCGCGCGGTCTGCACGGCCAGCTTTTGGAAGAACCAGCCGTTCGCGCCGCGGCCGAATGCGCCGGTCAACGGATTCACCGAGAGTTCCGGCGCGCTGCCAACCCAGGACGCGCGATCGAAGGTCAGCGTCCAGTGCACAGGATAGTAGGCGAACGAGAAGGACGCGTTGAGCGCGTCGAAGTCGGTCGGCACATGCGCGGCGCCGAAATCGAGTGGACTTCGCAGCGACACGTGACCGTTGACCACCTCGATCGACTGCACTGTGATCGGGCGCCCGGGACCGGTCCGGCCAGCCTCGCTCGAGTCGCGCTTGACCAGCGCCGCAAGGTCCCACGTCCCATCGGTCGTTCTGGCGCCGACGACGACCGGGTGCGTCAAACGAACCCGGCGAATGGTGACGCCCCGGTCGAACAGTTCCCGCAGGGCATAACTCAGGGAAATTTCGTCGATGTGGATCAGCGTCTGGCCGTTCCTGGAGAGATTCACATCGCCGAGCTCGATCCCACGAAAGAGCGACCCTTCGAGGCGACCGATCGCCAGCGTTGCGGTGAGGTATTGATTGGCCTGGCCGACGATCAGGTCCCGAAGCCCTTCCTTCGCCCATCCGGTTTCGACCACGCCGATCGCGATGGCGGTCACGATCAGGACGAACGCCGTGATCCCGACCAGGGCCTTCGCCATCGCGGCTGGAACTCTACGAAGTCGTCGGAAGTGCATCACCCGATCAGCATGGTATCAACCCGTATCAACCCGCGTGCCGCACGCCCGGGAGCCCGCGCCCGCCACCCGTTGCCCCTCGCCCCAAACAGGTTGCTTCCGAGGGACGGCCGATGCGGCGCTCATAAATTGTCTGTCGGCAATTGTTAAGACTTGTGTAAAATCGTCATACACTGCTCGACAGAACCTTGCCCGACGCGTCGGCGCTCATCATGAGCGATCCGGTCGAAGACCGGCAGCCGTCAGCCATGTCTGAAGTGGTCATCGCGCCGGCTCGCGCTGTGCGGCACTGGCAGGACGGTGCCCTTGTTCTGCTTGGCGCGGTAGTCGTGTTCGTCGTGTTGTTCTGGCGGCTCGGCGCCCCGACATTCTGGGATCCCGACGAAGCCCATTACGCCGAGACGACCCGTGAGATGGTCACGACCGGCGACTGGTGGGCGGCCTATTACAACGAGCAACCCTTTTTCGATAAGCCAGTTCTGTTTCACCAGCTCCAGGGCCTGGCGTTCAGCACGTTCAACGACCCCGAATTCGCCGCCCGTATCGTGCCAGCCGTCGCAGCGCTCGGGCTGGTCGCCCTGACACTGTGGTTCGGCATCGTCACGATCTCGGTTGATACTGCAGTCGTCGCCGCGTTCATGCTGGCGGCGAGTCCCGGCCTCTTTGCGCTGGCGCGCTACGCGATTCTCGATACCTTGTTCACGCTGTTTACGTTCGGCGCCGCGAGTTGCGTCACGATCGCAGTAGTGCGCGACCGGCCGGGCCTGCAGTGGGCCGGCTATGTGCTGCTGGCGCTCGGTGTCCTGACGAAAGGACCGATCGCACTGGTCTTGTGTGGGCTGACATTCCTGATCGCGATTGCGTGCTCGGCTGAGCTTCGTCCTCGGTTGCTGGGTCTGCACTGGGGCATCGGCCTGATTGCCGTCGTCGCGATCGCCGCGCCGTGGTTCGTGTACATGTACCTGCGGTTTCGACAGGGCTTCGTGGACGGATACGTGCTCGACGAGAACATCCGTCTCTTTGCTACCAGCCGCTTCGCCAATCAGCCTGGCTTCTGGTTCTACTTCCAGATTCTCGCGGCCGGCCTGCTGCCCTGGACGGGCCTCCTGGTCGGGCGGCTCGTCGACGATCTCCGGAAACTCCGACGACGAGAACCGCTCGACGCGATCGAAATTCTGCTCTGGTCGTGGGTGCTGGCGGTCGTCGGTTTCTTCAGTCTTTCGACCTTCAAGCTGGATCATTACGTGTTCCCGGCCGCGCCGGCGTTGTGCCTGATCTGCGCGCGGGCCTGGAGCGACGTGCGAGCGGATCAGTGGGCGAGCAAAAACACCGGCTCGCGACTCGGACTACATCTGATTGGCCCGTTTCTCGTCGCGGTCGGCCTCGGCTGTGGTTATTTCCTCATCGCTCGACTGGCATTACCTCCCTCGGCGGTGATCGTACCGGCCGTGCTGGTCCTGTAGGGCGTCGTGCTGACCGCGATGACCAACGTGCGTGGCGGGCTTCCGCCGCGAGCGCCATGGCTGGTGATGGTTGCGCTGACGACGACCTATGCCGGTCTCATCGTGTACGTGCTGCCGGCACTCGAACAGCGGAAGGTCGTGCCCGACATCGCGCACTGGGTGGCCTCGCACGCGGAACCAGCGGACCGAATCGCCAGCTATCGGCTCAATCGCTGGCTGCCGGCATACCGGTTCTACGTCGGTCGCCACGCCACCTTTCTCGAAGAACCAGCAGAAGCCGACGCCTTCTTCAAGTCGCCCGAACCGTTCTACTGCGTGATGCGAAGCAACACCTACGACGAGTTCGTTGCGCGAGGGATTCCGTTGCGGGTGGTCTACGAACGGGAAGGCATGTCGGCAACTTCGGGACGGGCATTGTGGCGGAGCTATACGCCCCTGGTCCGATTCGTCGTCGTAACCCGCTCGCGGTAGCCCCGGAGAACTTCTACTTCGCGAGGTGGAACGGCACGCTGGTGACGACCAGGTTCGGACGGAAGAGCAGCGCGCCCTTGATCAGCAGGGCGCGCTGGTTGTGCAACAGGTGCTGCCACCACCGGGCCGGGACGAACTCGGGGAGAATGACTGTCACGTAGTCGTCCTCACGCTCGTTCGCGACCTGCTCGATGTACTCGAGCAGCGGCTCCATCACCGACCGGAACGGCGACTGCAGCACGATCAACTGCACCCGCCCGCCCCAGATCGCCCAGTCGCGCTGCACCTCTTCGGTGGCGCCGTGATCGACGTCCACGTAGATCGCCCTGACATCGTCGGACAACGTCTCGGCGTAGCGGAGCGCCTCGACGACCGCGCGCTGGATGCCCCCGATCGGGATCAGCACCGTATTGTGGACGCGCGGCTGTGGGGTGTAACCCTTCAACGTCAACTGCGACCCAACGTGGTCGTAGTGGCGCCGCGTGGCCTTGAACAGCATCACGATGATTGGAATCAACAGCAGGACGATCCAGGCGCCTTCGAGTGTCTTGGTGACCGTGACGATGATCAGAACGATCGCCGTGACGATGGCGCCGAACCCATTGATGAATGCGCTGGTTTTCCAGCCGAATTCCCGGGTGGTCCGCCAGTGGATCACCATGCCGGCCTGGGACAGCGTGAACGAGATGAAGACGCCGATCATATAGAGCGGCAGCAGCGATTGGGTATTGCCGCGGAACGCAATGATCAGCACCGCCGCGAACACCGACAGCACGATGATGCCGTTCGAGAAGGCGAGTCGATCGCCCTGGTTCATGAACTGGCGAGGGAGATAGCGATCGCGGGAAACGATCGAGGCCAGTCGGGGGAAGTCGGCGTACGCGGTGTTCGCCGCCAGCACGAGGATCAGCGTCGTCGCCGCCTGCACGGTGTAGTAAATGAAGCCGTGACCAAAAATCGCCCGGCCGAGCTGGGAGATGCCCGATTCGGCTTCGGTCGGAATCACTTTATAAGTGTGCGCGAGGAAGGTGATGCCGAGAAACATCGTGATCGCGAGCACCGCCATCAGCACGAGCGTCGCCGAGGCATTCTTCGCTTCCGGCGGGCGAAACGCCGGCACGCCGTTCGACACCGCTTCCACCCCCGTCATCGCGGTGCAACCATTCGCAAAGGCGGTCAGAAGCAGAAACCACGTGATCGGGTGTGATCCGACTGCCGCAACGCTCGATGGTTCGACCGGCGCGATACCGCCAAATGCGTACCGATACAGGCCGGTTGCGATCAGCACGAAGATGCTGACGACGAAAATATAGGTCGGTACTGCGAAGATGCGGCCTGATTCCTTCAGACCGCGAAGGTTGCCGACCATCAGGATCGCCAGAAACCCGAGGCACAGTTCGACGCGGTAGACGTCGAGGCGTGGCGCCGCCGAGGTGATCGCGAGCACGCCTGCCGAAATGCTGACCGCCACGGTCAGCGTGTAGTCCACGAGCAGCGACGCCGCCGCGATCAGGCCGGCGGTCGGGCTGATGTTTTCCTTGGCGACGATGTAGGCGCCGCCACCGGTCGGGTAGGCGTGAATGGTCTGGCGATATGAGAACGCGACGATCGCGAGCAGCGTCGTGATGACGATACTGATCGGAATCGCGTAGCCGAGGGCCTGGGTACCGGCGACGATCAGCGTCGCGACAATGAAATCGGTGGCGTAGGCCACCGACGACAATGCGTCCGATGACAGCACGGCGAGACCGGTGACGCGCGACAGGCGCTCGTGATGCGCCAGGTGCGAGGGAATCGGCTTGCCGAGGAGAAAACGCTTGAGGGACGGAAATGCTGCTTCTTCAGACACGCTGCGAGTGATTCACCTTCAAACTCGGCATGCTATCATACCGGCCCGTCTGCAATTCTCCGGTACGGGCGGACACGTAGTGCGCATCGCACGCCGATATCTCATCACCGGTCGCGTACAGGGAGTCGGATTCCGCTACTTCACGCAGGCCGCCGCCGTCCGGGAGGGCCTGACCGGCTGGGTGCGCAATCGAGCGGATGGCGGCGTCGAAATGTTCGCCGAAGGCGAGATCGAAGCGGTCGACCGCTTCGAAAACCACGTGCGGCACGGGCCGCCCGGTGCGCGGGTCGCCGACGTG
This sequence comes from Vicinamibacterales bacterium, assembly GCA_036497895.1. Classification (GTDB taxonomy): domain Bacteria; phylum Acidobacteriota; class Vicinamibacteria; order Vicinamibacterales; family CAVVIG01; genus CAVQFC01. The sequence goes on from DASXIR010000280.1 coordinate 5,771, forward strand.
GACGTCGAGGATGCCGTGCCGACGATCCGTGAGACGGGCTTCACCATCAAATGAACATGGACCACTTGAAAACACAGATTCGTCACGTGCCGGATTTTCCGAAAGCCGGCATCCTGTTTTACGACATCACAACGTTGCTGCAGGATCCGATTGGCTTGCGCTCGGCGATCGACGGCCTTGCGATCCCCTTCATGAACCAGAGCATCGATATCGTCGTCGGCGTCGAGAGCCGCGGCTTCATTTTCGGTGCGGCGGTAGCCGATCGCATCGGCGCCGGCTTCACGCCGGTCCGGAAGCCCGGGAAACTGCCGTCGAAAACGGTCCGCGCGACTTACGATCTCGAATACGGGACCGATTCGCTCGAGATGCACACAGACGGCGTGAAGAAAGGGCAGCGGGTGCTGATCGTCGACGATCTGCTGGCGACCGGCGGGACCGCGGCGGCAGTCGCGAGCCTGGTCAAAGGATGCGGCGGCGAGATCCACGCGCTCGCGTTTCTCATCGAGCTCCTCGCGCTGAACGGTCGTGCGAAGCTGGGCGCCGACCCGGTGCACACGGTCCTCAAGTACTGACGTGACCCTGCTGCTGGCGGCGTGTGTCGTGGGCGCCGCGGTCGGGTGGGCGGCGCTGCACATCGCAAGCGCGCTGAAATCGGCCGGCGGGCACACCGCACAGGCGCGCCAACTGCAATTGCTGCAGCTGTTCGGTCCGGCGATCGCCGCGGTCAAAACCGATCCGCGGGGGCTGCTGGTCTGGCAGCCATTGGCGAGGACTGCGCGAACACTGTTTCCCGAAGAATTCGCGGCGCTCGATCGCGCCGCCGGGGCGACGTTCCCGTTCACGCGCGAACAGATCGAGGCGGCGCACTCCGCGTGGACCGCCGACTGGCTGGCCTGGGAACAGCACCACGATGCCGAGTACAAGTTGAAGGCCGCCCAAGCCGAGCATGACGCCGCCGCGCTCGGGCCATCAACGCTCGCGCGCGCACGGATCGAGAGCGTTGACCGCGAAAAGCTCGAGTTGTACCACCGCCACTATCAGGACTACATCCGCACCGCCAAGGCCCTTCAAGCGCTGGACGCGTAGTCAGCCTGGCCTGTTTCGGCACACGCGCTTGCACGACGGAACACGCGCGCGCATTTGTCGATAAGTCTCAGCCTTTTCATCCAAATAGGTCCTCTGACTCGGACAAATGTCTCATTGTGAGACATTCACGTTTCGGCACCAAGAGCGATGATTTCACATATGCCGCAACTTATCAGTCGTTTAACGGGAGCGCACCGAATTGTGTAGACCGGCAGGTTGATTGCAATTGGAACACATGACGTTCATTGAATACTTCAATGTCATCTTATGACTATTAAACGATTCGCTCTCGTCTGCGCCCTGATCGTCGGCTCGGCGCTCGGCATTCGCGGTTCGGTTGCTGAACACACCGCACACTTGTCCGACGACCTGCTCGCGCATCGAACGCGACTGACGATCGCACGGACGCGAGTCATCGTTCACGGAGACGCGGCACAGGTCGCTGCACTTGCCGCCCGCCATCACCTCCAGGTCCTGCGCCAGCTATCGAGCGAGGCGGTGGTCGCGGCCAATAGTCTGGAACTCGCAGAGCTCGCGGCGGATGGCGCAATCGATCACTTGTCGGGTGACCCGATCGTCCGGACCTCGATGGCGGTCTCCAACAAGGCGACCGCCGCCGACCTGACCCGCGCAGGCGCCCCCGGGCTCCTCGGCATCGGTGCGATTCCAGGCGTCACCGGCCAGGGCATTGGTGTAGCCGTCCTCGACTCAGGGATCTCGCCGCATGCCGCGCTCGTCGGCAAAGTAGTGGCGAACGTCAGCCTCGTGACCGGCGATCCCTCGACGGCTGACGCCTACGGACACGGGACGCACGTCGCCGGCATCATCGCCGGCGCCGGTGCGCCCGCGCGAAACGTGACTGGTCTCTACGACGGCGGCGTCGCTCCGGGCGTGCAGCTCGTCAACGTGCGCGTGCTCGGTGCGGACGGCTCGGGCCTGACCAGCGATGTCATCGCCGGCATCGAGTG
>DASXIR010000281.1:0-12091 GCA_036497895.1 Vicinamibacterales bacterium
GGACGCAGATGTTCACGGTGTCGAGCCGTGCGATTGCGTCGAAGTCGGTCGTCGCCCGCAGCACCCCGGACGCGACGAGCTGAGCGACATCGGCGTCGGACACGTCGGGAATGTAGGAGCGGCCGTCGGCGATCGCGTCGACCTTGCGTGTGTCGATGTCGAGGCCCACGACTTCGTAGCCCGCGCGCGCGAACTCGACGGCGAGCGGAAGGCCAACGTAGCCGAGTCCGATGACGCCGGCGCGAACCTGAGTGGTCCCGATCTGCCGCTTCAACTCCGCCGCAAGTAATGCTGTGGTCATAGTCGGCTCCTCAGAACTCGTAGATGAACTTGCCGCGGAACGTGCGGCTGACGCTGTTGTAGAAGTGGTCGAAGTCCGTCGCCGCGAGATTGCCCTGAAAATCGCGCGGGTTGAAGTGATCCGTAATATTGAAGATCTTGATGCCGACCGTCGCGTTGTGGTGCAACAGACGAAAACGCTTCGTCACCTGCGTATCGAGCGAAGCAAACGTCGGATAGCGGCCCGCCTGGTTGCGAGGCCCGGCGAACGTGCGGTCTTCGTTGACGATCGAATAGGGGAAACCGGTGCGGACGTCGAGCACGGGGAAGATGCCGAAGCCTTTCGGCAGCGAGATGCTGCTCCAGAACAGCCAACGGTTCGGCGCGTCCCACGGCAGCGGCCCGCGCTCGTTTGCCTCGATGACCGGGTTCTGGATATTGCCGTAGTAGGTGTTGTAGTCGTTCAGATCGCCGACCGCCGACGACCGTGTATACGACGCGACGATCTGATCCTGACCGTGGAACTGGTAGCGTCCCGTGACCTGGCCTTCTCGGTACCGCGACACGCCATTCGTCTCGAGCAGGAGCGCACTCGGCGAGACGTCGACGATGGGCTCGAATTCGGTGTGGCGCTCCTGATAGCCGACGCGCACGAACAGGTTCTTGGTGATTTCGCGATCGACCTCGACGTTCGCGTTGAGGCTCCGGGGCGTGTGCAACGACGACCCGATCCGGTTCGTCAGGCTGACTGTCGTTGTCGGCGTGACGCCGTCTGCGAGGTAAGACACGGTCGTCCGCTCCTGCTGCTGATCGAAGCTCGCGACATTCAGCGGCAACGGCGAGTAGAACACTCCGACCCCGCCGCGCAGGATGGTCCGGCCGTCACTGGTCAGCAACGCCGTGAACGATCCACGCGGCGCCGCGTTGACATCGCCGGTGAACGAGTCGTAGTCGTAGCGTGCGCCGTAGACGAGCGTCACGCGCGGTGAGACCGTCCACGTATCCTGTGCGAAACCACGCAGCGCCGTCCGGTGTCGGTCGAGCAGGCCGTCGCCGCTGAACGTCGTTGTGAAATCGAGCGTGCGGTCCTCGCGCACGAGATCGACGGGCCCGCTGCGACTGACCCCGATGAATGTTTCGTAGGTTGCGCCGACGCCGAGCTTGAGCAGGTGCTCCGGACCGATTGGCGTGAACGAGTAGGTGGTGAGCCACTCGACGCGACGGCTGGTCCGATCCTGCGTGTTGAAGTAGCTGCCCGAATTGACTTCGGGCGCAAGAATCATCGGGCCGGTTCCGTCGGCCGGGCCAATCGTCGTGTCGAATTCCTTTACGCTCACCGTGTGCTCGAGCAGGCCGCTGTCTCCGATCACCATCTGGTCGGCGGCGGTGGCGAACACGTTGTGATTGTTGATGTTGGGCGTCACCGGCTGCGGGTTGAACGGGCTCAGGCCGGCGAAGGTCGTCGTACGGGGCGACGCGAGCACTGATGCCATGAAATGGTTCGACGCCGAGACCGTCCAGTCGGTGCGCGTGAAGGATTCGAACGATTCGACCTTCGTATCGCTCTGGAGCGGCGGCAGGTCGTAGGTCCGGGTCTGGCTGTACTCGTACTGCACCGATTCGAGGAGCGTGACCTTGCCTTTGACGATCGGACCGCCGGTCGTGAATCGGGGCGTCCAGGACTCGAAGCCGTGGATCTCGCCGTCGCGGACGCGGATGCGGGGCTCGATGTCGTTGACGGTGAACCGCCAGCGGTCGCCACCGCTCTGGGTGTCGACCGTTGTCGTCGCACCCGCCGACAGGCCGAACTCCGGCGCGAACGCGGCACCACGGACTTCGACCGAGCTCACCGCATCCAGCGGCACTTCCACCGCATCGTCGCCGGTCACCGGATCGGTCCCGTCGGCGTTGTTGAAGCGCAGCGCCGTCTGGTTGCTGCGCGCGCCGCCGACACTCAGTACGCCGTCGGGGCCGCGGACGACGCCTGGGATGAGCGGGAGCGCGTCCTGAAAGCGCTCGCTGAGGATCGGTGCCGTCTGCATCATGGCGGCGTTGATCGTCTCGACGTGCGCGGCGATCGGATCGCTGTCGATCGCTTTGGCGTGACCGACGACCGTCACCTCTTCGTGCAACTCCGCGATTTCGAGTCGCAGCGCGACCTCGGCGGTCGCGTTCGCCTTGACGAGGACTTTTGTTGTGGCGGACTTGAATCCCTGAAGGTCCGCGGTGATGGCGCAGTCGCCGGACGGAGCGTCCGCGAACCGGACATGCCCCAACTCGTCGGTGACGTCAACCATGGGTTGCGCGTCCGCGCACGCGAGCGTCACGGTGACGCCCGGCACTGCGACGACCGCGCCGGCGGGCGAGGGCAGCGACACCGCGGCGCCCACGCCGCCGGTACCTGCTTGCCCGACGAGGATTGCGGCGAACAGGAGCGTTGGCATCATCATGCCGGTCCTACGGCAAGGGCCAGACCAACTTGCTTCCGGCGGTTTTTCGAGTGATTGTGCGCGCGGGTCAGGCGGTGGTTGCGCAGGCGCGAGCAGCGTGCTTACCAGCGCGCAGGGCGATGAACCCGAGGCCGAGCGCGGCCCAGAACAGCAGGCGCAGCTTGCGGACGAGCGCGAGCATCACACCGGTGGCTGACCCCAGCGCGAGTCGGTTCGTCACGAGCGCGGCGCTTGCCTCGTCGACACCCAAGCGCATCGGCAGCATCTTGAACACGATGGTGACGCCGCGGTTCACCGTTTCGAGCAGCACCGCGGACGTCCAGGCAACGCCGCCGGGGACGAGGAACAGCAGCGTGACGTAGACCTCTGCGACGCCAAGCGCGTGATAGCTGGCTTCGAGCGCGAGGATGCCCCACGCGCGGCGGGGACGGTCCACCGCGAGGCGCCGCAGCGGCTCGACCAGCCGCGGCGCTCGCTTTAGTGCGGGCACGGCGGCGGCGCCGAGCGCCACCATCGCGCCCAGCGCGCCGATCGGAGGCAGCACCGCGAGCGCCGCGACGAACAGGAGGATGGCGAGTGACGCGCTATAGAACGCGAACTCGACGACCAACGCACTGAATGCCGTGGTGAATGGCAGTCGATCGGCGACGTGCTGCGCCTTTACGGGCTCGCCGACGACAAAGCCCATCGGGAGCAGCGTGTTGAGCGCCTCGCCCGCGAGCCGTGCGCGCAGCGCTTCGCCGAAGGGCAGGCGATCCGTGCCGCCGAACGTTTGCGTCCACGCTAGGGCCCGAGCGGCCTCGCGAAGTCCGGAGAGCACCAGGATCGCAGCGAATCCCCACCCAATCCGCACGACAGCCGATCGGATCTCCGCCGCGCCGAGCACAGACACGGAGTACACGAATGCCGCCGCGCCGACGATGGTCGACGCGGCCGTGAACGCGCGCTTCACGGGTTCGACTCCGGTACGGGCACCGGTCCCGGCTTCGAATCGTCGAGCGTCAACTGGATTTCAATCCACCACCGCGGTTGATACGTCGCCGTCAGGGGAGTTTCGGTGAGCGGGCCGTCCGCGGCGTAAGTGATGGAGAAATCTGTGGCCTGACCGTCCTTCGCGCTCACGACCTGAAACCGCGACGCGATCACATGCTGGTAGCTCGCGCCACCGACGCGCGCCTGGTTCGCCGCGCGGGCTCTCGTGACGCGAAGCTGGTACGCCTTGCCGTGGTAGACATAGACGATCGGTTCGATCGCCTGGATCCGACCGGACGCGCGCCAGTCGGTCGCCTGCAGGTGAATGAGATCCGCGAACGCGACAAGAAAGCCAGGGCGTGCACCGGCCGGTACCTGTGCCACGCGCGTCGTGCCTTCGATGCCGGCTCGATCCGCGAGGCCGAGGAGCGTGTCGACGTTCCGGAACGTATACGCGGACGGCGCGGCGACTGCAGTCACGACCGATCGTGCCTCGCCGTCGGCGATTGACGCGCGAATGATGTTGAAGGTGCGATCACCCGCTCGCGTGTGGAGACTCGCCTCGGCCTGGTCCACTGACTGCTCGTCCGACTCGGTCATCAGGCCGACCAGCGTGGCCTCCTTGCCGCGGATCTCCTCGGACAGGTAGCCCCACCGGTTGATGCCGCGTGGCGCTCGATCCGGATCGGAGCCGATGAGCAGCGCGTAGCGGACCAGCTCGGGATCTCGTTTCTCCGCGAGGACTGCGTCGCCGACGTCGTCCTTGCCGATCCAGAACAACAGCGGCCTCACGCGCACGCCGATCGTGTAGTGGTAGCGCTGGCCGTCCACCGCAGCGAGCGCCGTCGCGGCCGTCACATGTTTCGTTGCCGGCGCCGCGTGCACGTTGATCGCGAGCACGCAAACAGCCATTGCGATTGTGCGCATCACTGGAGCACCGCCGGGGTGTGGTGGATCGCAGGCACCGGGTCGATCCAAGCAGCCCGCACCGCGCCGGTCTTCCGCCGCGCGATGGTGTAGATGCGGCGGTGGCGTCCGTCCACGTAGATGCGGGTCACCAATTCGGCGAGCAGGCCGAGACCGAGCAGCATGACGCCGGTCTCCACGAGCACCGCGCTCAGCAGGAGCAGCGGTCCATGGGCGACGAACACGGGTGCCCCGGTGACAATCTTCGTGAGAAGCACCCATGTCGCGGCGCCGGCGCCGGCGCCGAAGCTCACGAAGCCGAGCGGTCCGAACAGATGGAGCGGGCGCGTCACATACTTCAGAAGGAAGCGAACTGTCAGGAGGTCGGCCATCACGTGCCACGTGCGCGACAGGCCGTAGTTCGACGTGTTCTGCGGACGCGGGACGTTCGTGATCGGGACCTCCGCGATCCTCGCGCCGTTCCAGCTCGCGAGCGCCGGGATGAAGCGGTGCATGTCGCCGTACAGCCGGACACGCTTGATCGCCGGCGCGCGGTAGGCCTTGAAGGTCGTGCCGAAATCGTGCAGCGACACGCCCGACAGCCTCGACATCAACCAGTTCGCGATCGTGGACGGCAGCCGGCGCGTCCAGTACCCGTCGACGCGGTGCTCGCGCCATCCGCTGGCGATGTCGTAGCCTTCATCGAGCTTGGCCAGCAGCTTCGGGATCTCTTCCGGCTCGTGCTGCAGGTCGCCGTCCATGGCGACGATCGCGTGGCCACGCGCCGCGTCGAAGCCGGCCGCGAGCGCCGCGGTCTGGCCGTAATTGCGGGCGAGGTTGATCGCCCGCACGCGAGGGTCGTGCGCAGCGATCGTTTTGATCGCCTCTCCTGTCAGGTCTCTGCTGCCGTCGTCGACATAGATGATTTCCGTCTCGAGGCCCAGCAACAGCGCGACCTCGGTGAGACGGCGGTGGAGTTCGGTGAGTGTCCCGATTTCGTTGTAGAGCGGCACGACGATCGAGAGATCGAGCGCGGCTACATGGCGGTCGTTACGAGGCATCGCGATAGCTCCTTGAAGGCGCCAGGTCGACCGGCGCGAGATCATGGGTGACCAGTTGAATGTGCTCGTCGATCAGCAGATCGGCGACGTCGCCGGACGCCAGCAACGTCACCTCCTGCGCGCGCGACTCGAGCAGTCGCGTGGGCATCCGGCGCAGCGCGTCGTCGACGTAGCCCGGATGGACCATCAGCTCGGTGTGACCGGCGCGCAGACCTCGGAGCGCCGAGGCGAGCGAGTCTGAGGTCATGACGCCGGTGATCGCGCGGCCGACGAAATGCGGCGTTCGGACGCGGTGCGCCCAGGCGATCGCGTAATCGCGCCGGGTCCAGACGAACAGCGGCAGATCCGCCAGCGAGCCCTCATAGGGCACCCGCACGACCGGAATGCCAAAGCGCTCGGCTAGCCGGGCGACGATCGCGAACACGGGCGGATACGCGTGCACATGCTTGTGCGCGTCGAGGTGCGTGGGCCGGATGCCTTGGGAGACGACCTGTTCGATCTGCGCGGCGAGCTCCCGCTCGACCTCGTCCATCGACACGCGGCCCAACAGGCAGGAGACGATGAGCGGCTTCCACGAGGGCGGAAAGCGTCCATCGTCTTGCACCAGGCTGGGCACGCGATCGGGAAGGAGCATCGGCGCACCGTCAACCAGAGTCAGGTGAACGCCGATGCCGAGGGCAGATCGGGTCCGCAGACCGCGGATCGCATTCGCCGTCGCTGGAGCGTTGGCCATCAAGCTCGCGCTCGTGAGGATGCCGCGGTCGTGCGCGTCGAAGATGCCGTTGTTGACGCCAACGGTCAGGCCGAGATCATCCGCGTTGACGACGAGCGTGCGTAACATGAGTCAGCTCCTGTGGACCCGAAACACTTGCGCGGCCAGCGCGTCGCCGGCGTAGTACTCCTGCCACGGCGTGGTGTGCGTCAGTTGCGCGACCAGGTCCTGGTTCTCGAACGTCAGGTGTTCGGGCAGGACGATCACGAACGCCACGGTGTCACCCCGCGGCATCCCTTCGCCCGACAGCGACCGCACGCGCAGATCGGTGCGGCCGCTGTGTTCGAGGTAGTAGGCGACGACACCGGGCGCATCGCTGACGACGACGGCGTCAGGCTCCGCCGCTTCCGCGATGGCGGCGGCAGCCTCGCGGACGCCGAAGTCGTACATCTCCTCGGGGAATGTCGTGCCGGCAGGCGCCAACCGCTCACCGAGCGCGTTGCGCGAGGTCGAGAAGAATGGCGCGGCCGCGTGCTGCGCGAGGAACGGCTCGAATACGAACGCGGTCAGCGCGACGGCGGCGACGGTGACGCGAGTCAGCGGGGACAGCCACGACTTGCGGAGCAGCCACTGCGCGCCGGCGACGACGCCGATCGCGGCGAGGAGATCGCTGGCCGCGAAGAGCGGCAGCGCGTACCGCAGGAACTTCACCGATGCGATCGAGTAGCCGACGAGGAACAGAGCCAACCACATCGACAGCAGGACGAAGCCGCGCTCGCGCCGGCGCCGAATGGTCTCGACGACACCGGGAACAATGGCGCCGAGGACCACGAGCGGTACTTTCGTCGCGAGCATGCGCAGATAGAACGTTGCCGGAATTCCCCCGCTGGACAGCACCGAGCTGTTTGCGTACAGGCGACCGGCAAAGGGATATCCGTGGTGCACGAGTGTGGCGCCCTGCACGTACCCGGTGACGTAGTGCCACGTGGCGGGCTCGAGCACCGCGACGTTGGCCAGCAGGAATGCGGTCACCATCGCACCGTAATAGCGAACCTTGTCCGGGCGGTTCGCGCCAGGGTTGCGATCAGCCAGCACGTTGAAGAGCGCGTAGACGCCGAGGTACCAGGGAAAGTATTTCGACGCGAGCATCAGGCCGAACGAGACTCCACTGCCGCCATACCAGCGCTGAGCGCCCGCAGGATCGCTCGCCCCCTGGCGCTTCGCGCGCTCGTAGCACCACACGGCGAGCAGGAAGAAGAACAGCGCGAAGGTGTCTTCCTTGCCGATGCGGTTGATCGCGATGGCGTTGACGTCAAAGGCCCAGAACAGCGCCGCCATCACCGCGACCGGCGTGCCGAACAGCAGCTGCGCCGCTGCGAACAGTACGCCCGTTGTCGCGGCACCGACGACCGCATTTGGCAGGCGAACAGCCGTCTCAATCGGGACGCCCAGTCCGCGGGTGGCGTCGACGCTCGTTAACATCGCCAGCTTCATCAGCATCGGGTGCTCGGCGTTAGCCGAGAGCGCGCCGTGCCGGTACTGTTCGATGGCGCGCACTTTGTTGATTTCGTCTTCGCTGAAGCCGTACGTCGAAAGGGCGGCCGCCCGCAGCCCAAACGCGAGCGCCATGACGGCCACGATGAAGCTGGCCGTGGCTGCGACTCGCGACACCGCGAATTGATCGACGAACGAGAGGCTGAGTACCGTGGTTCGCGCTGTTGTTGCTGCGGCGGCCTTCATGCCGACTGGTGAAGGCAAGGCCGGCGCCAACACCGTTCTCGATGTTGTCGTTGGTTTTCAGGGTGTTTTGGAGCCCTGCGAGGGAGCGGGGTGTTCACCGATGCGCACGGTGCGTGCAGCCGGTCAATCAGATGAGTCCAGCCGCTGAGGCGCCCGATAGACCCGGTGTTTGCGAGGCGGCGGTCAGCTCAGTTGTTCGAGCAGGCTCCGCAACTCCGCCTGTTGCGTCACGCTCAAGCGCCCGAGCCGCGTGCCGAATGCGGCCGACAGGAGCGTGAGGCCGCGCGACATGGCCTTGCGACCGGCCGGAGTCAACAACAAACGGTGACGTCGCAGGTCTGCGGCGTCGATCTCGCGGCGCAGGAATCCCGCGGCTTCGAGCCGCTTCACGGTCACCGTCACCGTCGGCCGCGGCATGCACAAGGTGTCCGCCAGCTCGGCCGGGTAGGGACGAGCATCGACCTCCGCCAGCACGAACAACTCCTTCGTCTCGAGCCCAAGTGCGGCTATCTCGGGCGCCACGCTGGTGATGACCGCCGTCAACAGGCGGTAGTTCAACGACCAGACCTGTGCCGGATCAATCTTGCTTCGGAGGCCTTGCGCGGAATGTGATTTCATATTAAATTAGGCGAGTCATGAACTAATATCGACTGTGAACAACATACCATTCTTTGGGAGTGCCTATGCCTCTGGATCATTACGTGACGCTTGGCCGCTCCGGCCTCCGCGTCAGCCCCCTGTGCCTCGGTGCCATGACGTTTGGCGAAGAACTTGGCTGGGGCTCGAGCGTCGAAGAGTCGCAGCGAATCATCGATCGGTTCATCGACCTCGGCGGCAATTTCATCGACACGGCGAACTTTTACACGAAAAGCCATTCCGAGCAGATCATCGGCGACCATATCGGCCGCCATGCGGCTCGGCGCGAACGCCTCGTCCTCGCAACCAAGTTCAGCGGAAACCTGTACCCTGGAGATCCGAACGGCGGCGGGTCGGGCCGAAAGTCGATCGTCGCCGCCTGCGAGCACTCCCTGCGGCGTCTCCAGACCGACTACATCGACCTGTACTGGCTGCACAACTGGGACGTCCACACGCCGATCGAAGAGACGATGGCCGCGCTCGAGCACCTCGTCCAGGCCGGCAAGGTCCGCTACCTTGGCGTCTCGGACACGCCTGCGTGGAAGATCGTCGAGGCCAACATGACCGCGCGCTTCCGCGGCTGGTCGGCCTTCATCGGGCTGCAGATCGAATACTCGCTCCTCGAGCGATCGGTCGAGCAGGAACTGGTGCCGATGGCCCGGGAGCTGGGCCTGGGCATCACGCCGTGGTCGCCGCTCAAGAGCGGCGTGCTCAGCGGCAAGTACACGCGAGCGACGTCGGGACAGGTGAAAGGCGACCGCGGGGCCTTTTTGGATTCGTTCCTCAACGAGCGTGCCTTCGCCGTCGTCGATGCGCTCGGCGAGATCGCCAGCGCGCATGAGAGTACCGTCGCGCGGGTGGCGCTGGCCTGGGTCCGGGCCCAGCCGGGCGTATCCTCGACGATCATCGGCGCGAGGCGAGTGGCGCAGCTCGACGACAACGTCGGGGCTGTCGATGTGCGGCTGACGTCCGAGGAACTCAGTCGGCTCGACGCGCTCACGAAGCCGACGTTCGGATTCCCGCAGAACATGCAGCCGATGTTCCCGGCCATCCACCATGGAGGTACGACCGTGAATGGTGTCTCCGCGCCCGCGTCCGGCTTCGTGATGCTGCAGGGCGACAAGCCCTATTGAACTCACCCGGCTACGCGCTGTGTGCGTCGATGAGCATAGTGAGTATCAGTGTCCAGGCCGCCCTCGCTCGACAGAGAATCTGCGAGCGATTCTAGGGAACCATGCTGGCCCACGGATTGCGACTGCGCCCGGGTAGAAAGGGAAGTCATGTCGCAACGAACCGTTCAGCTGGTCATTGGTCGTCTCGTCACCGATGAGGTGTTTCGCGCACGCTTCATTCAACAACCCACCGAGACCCTCACCGATCTGTCGGATCGGGGGCTGGAACTGACGAGACTCGAAGTCGATGCGCTGGCGCGAACCGACAGGAAGGCGTGGGACATGATGGCGAAGCGGCTCGATTCGCGGTTGCAACGCTGCCGTCTCGTCCAGGATGGTGAATGACCACCGGAAACACCCCAGCGTCGTTATTGACAAACTTGTCCAGAATGGATATCGTCCACGGGAATGGCGCGGCCTAAAGAGTTCGATCGCGACGAGGCTGTGGACTGCGCCCTGGCGGCGTTCCGAAAGGGCGGGTTCGGCTCAACCTCCACCGACGATTTGCGTCTCGCCATGGGGATCGGCCGTCAAAGCCTGTACGACACCTTCAAGGGAAAAAAAGAGCTCTACCTCGAAGCATTACGTCGGTACTTGGCCAGTCGCGTTCACGGCCATTTCGATCTCTTCCGCAAGGCGAAGTCGCCGTTGCAGGCGATCGAAGACCTGCTTTTGTCGATTGCGCTGGAGAATCCGAAGGAACGTCGGCTTGCGTGTCTCGCTGTATCGTCAATCTGCGAGTTCGGGACGGCCGATGCGGATGTGGCTTCGATTAACAGAGAGTTCGCCTCGACGATGCAGGCCGCTCTCGAAAAGTTGGTGACTGAAGCGAAGGCGAAGCGTCTGGTTCGGGCTTCGCTGAATGCGGAAGACACGGCTCGTTACCTCGTCTCCACGCTCGCGGGAATGCGAGTGATAGCAATCACTGGCGCCTCACCTGAGGCATTGCGGTCGATCGCGGCCATCGCGATTCTTGGTCTGCAACCGCACTAATCTTTGTCACCGTACACACACGAAGGCGCGCCTATGACGATCACTGCCGTACCGCTGACGTCCGATGTGCACCGACCGGACCTGGACGCGTTTCACGAGTTGCTGCCCGCGCTTGCGCGCGGACTCGACGTCCGCGACATCTTCCGGCATCTCAGCGACGTGGCGTCCCGCATCGTCCAGCACGACGAGGCCAATCTCGTATTGTTGACGGAGGACGGCTCCCGGTGTCGCCTCTACGCCAGTACGCAGGACGGATTGCCCGACGTCGTCTGCCAGGAACACGCTGGCGCCCTGGTCGATGCCCATGAGCGGCAGCTGATTGACGTTGTACCCGGACCGGAGCGCGGCCTGCGGTCGGGACTCCGCGTACCGGTCAAGATCGACGATCGAGTCGTCGGCGTCTTCGCGCTGCACTCCAGACGTCCGCAGGCGTATTCGACTCGGGATTTGCTGCACGCTGGGCGCCTCGCCGACTATCTTGCGCTCGGTCTGTCGCATCAGCGACTCGCGGAGGAGATCCGTGACGCGGCGGTCGACCGTGAGCGCTCGATCAACATTGACAGTTCAGTGGAGCTGTTGCGCGCGATCGCAGAAGTTCTGGACATCCGAACCGTATTTCCCCGCGTGTCGGAAATAGCGAACAAAATTCTGCCCCACGACGCCCTGACCATGGCGTTTCTCGATCACAACGGAGACGTGGTCTTTGACGCCTCGTCGACCGACAATTTTCCTCTGCTGGCTCTGGTCAAGACCAACTCGTCCGCCGCTGAGATCCGCATCATCGATGATCTCAGCACCGAGACGCTGCCGGCAACCGAGCCCCCGGACTTGCGCGAGCGGCTGGTTGCTGCCGGGTATCATTCGATCCTCGGCGTGAGGACCCGGGCGCGCGATCGGACGCTTCTGCTCAGTTTCTGGTCGACGCATGTACGAGCGTTCCAGGGACGCGATGTGCCGGTCGCACGGCGTATTGCGGATCATGTGGCGCTCGCCGTGTCCCACGAGCAACTGGCCGACACGGCTCGACAAGTCGCCGAGGCGAAAGCACACGCCGAACGTCTCGAGGCGCGCGTGCATACGCTCGCTGAAGAACTCGACTTGAAGACGCATGCCCGTGTGGTGGGTCGATCGGCCGAGTGGCTTGATGTGCTCACGAAGGCGACGCAGGTC
>DASXIR010000282.1:0-5550 GCA_036497895.1 Vicinamibacterales bacterium
CGTCTGCAGGCGCGGCCCCGACAATCCCCATGAACACCAGCGCGTCGCCCAGGGGATTGATGAGCGGCAGCAGCGCGCTGAACGCGAGCCCGAAGAACGTGATGAACTGCTTTGCGAGTTCCATGTCTGTAAGTGATGTTCATCATGGGACATCTCCGGCCGGCCGCGCAACGTCCATGCGATGGCCCGGAGCCGACGGCACGTCGCGTCTCAGGGATTGCGCTGTCGATACGCCTCAACCGCGTCGTGGATGGTTTCAAACATCTGGTCACGGTCGATCTGGGCCGTGATGCCAAGGTGTTCGAGTTCGTCAGCAACGTCGTCCGCGGCCACGAGCCCCACTGAAATCGCCTGCCGCCGGAGTTGCTCTACCGTCCTCGCGAGCGTGACACCGCCGGTGTAATCAAGGTCATTCATACTGGCCAGGTCGAGGACGAACCATCGGACCGCATGCGGCGCGGTCGCGACCATCTGCCGCACGCGCATAGCAAAGTAGTCGGCGTTCGCAAAGAACAGCGGCGCTTCGAACCGATAGACGATGAGCCCCGGATCAGTTTCGCAGCCAGGAGTGGCCGCCCGCCACTTGCCGCCTGGCGCCGTCAGCACGACATCTTTCGGGTGATATTCCTGCCTGAGGTGATCGAGCACGGACAAGACGATCGCGACGAAGATGCCGCGTTCGACGCCTAATGCGACGACCGTGACAAGTGTCGACAACGCGACGACGAAGGTAAGCGTGCGGAAGCGGTAGATTTGCCGCAGCGAACGGACGTCGATCAGCTTGAGCCCGACGACAAAGACGAGCGCGGCTAGCGCCGCGACTGGAAGCCGTTCGATAAGCGATGTCGCGAAGAGCAGGACGGTCATCACGACCACGGCAGTCGCAAGCTGCGCGACCTGCGTGCGCGAGCCGGCGGCGTCCACGATCGCCGTCTTGGTTGGACTGCCGTTGACCACGAACGTGCCGGACAGTCCAGCGGCGGCATTCGCCGCGGCGAGCGCGAACAAATCACGGTCTTCGTCGAGGGGCTCCTGGTATTTCTGGGCGAAGCTTCGGGCCGTGGCTGCACTCTGGGCGATGACGACGAGGAACATCGAGGCACACGTCGGCACGATCGCCATCGTCTCGCGCAGCGTGATGCCCGGCCACTGAAACGTCGGCAGGCCCGGCACGACCGATCCGACGACGACGATGCCGTGCTGGTCAAGGCGAAAGGCCCACGTGGTCGCGATTGCGAGCACGAGCGCCACAAGCGCGCCCGGAACCCGGCAGCCTACGCGATCGAGGACAACGGTCAGCACCACGACCGCGACCGCCATCACCAACGTGAGCGCGTGGGTCTGGCCGATGTGGGTCAGTGCACCGATGGCGGCGCCCCAGAAAGCGCTCCTGGCGGGGACGATCCCCAGCATGTCCGGGATCTGGCCGAGCAGGAGCGATACGCCGACGCCGCTCAGAAAGCCGACGAGGACCGTTCGCGACAGGAAGTTCGACAGAAATCCCAGGCGCAGCAGGCTCGACAGCAGCAGGAAGGTCGCGGTGATGAGGGCGGCCGCGCTCGTCAGCAACACCCAGTGTGGTGAGAGCGGTTGTGCGAGTCCTGTCAGCCCGGAAAACAGGATGGCCGCGGTGGCCGAGTCCGCGCCTACCACCAGATGTCGAGACGAGCCGAGCAGTGCGAACATCGCGATCGGCAGCAGGATCGTGTACAGCCCGGTGACCACCGGCGTCCCCACGATTTTTGTGTAGCCCATGCACTCCGGGATCGCCACAGCCGCGAGCGTGATTCCGGCGACGATGTCCGGCATCAGCCACGCCCGCTCGTACCCTCGAAAGGTCAACGATTCCCTCTCATCGCAGTCCGAGTCACGACTAAGGCAGCAACACGGTTCCAATCGCGAGCGCGACCAGCACAGCGGTCACTGTGGCGACGAGTCCCGGCAGCATGAAGCTGTGATCGAAGAGATAGCGGCCGATTCTGGTCGTCCCGGTCCGGTCGAAGGACACCGCGGCGAGCAGCGTGCCGTAAGTCGGCAGGAAGAAGTTGGCGCTCGAAGCCGGGTAGGACGCGATGAGCAAGGATGCCGGCATCCCGAGCGCAACGCCCACCGGCACGAGGATCACGACCGCCGCCGCCGCGCTGAAGAGCAGCGTGGTCAGGAGGAAGAGGCCCACGGCGAACGTCCACGGATGGTCGCGCACCACGACCGACACCCCGTCAACGATCAATGCGCGATTACCCTCGAAGAACGACGACCCGAGCCACGAGACGCCGACGATGCAGATGATCGCCGAGACGCCGCTGGTCATGATTGATCCCTGGAGCGCCGCCTTGGGCGAGGCCTGAAAAAAGATCATCGTCAGGCCAGCCACGGCGAGCATGACGATCATGATCGCGGCGCCCATCGGAACCTGGTCGCTCTCAATCACCGCCGTGGACGGCAGATCGTACACGGGCCGCAGCGACGGGACGGCGCCGATCAGCACGACCAGCGCCACTCCGGCGGCAAACAGCAGCGTCGAGCCTCGGGCGTTTCTGAGCGCCCGGCCATCGAGCGTCGGCGCGGACTTGGAGGGGGCGACCAGTCCCGTGGCGAGGCGCCGTTGGAACTCCGGGTCCTGGCTCAACGGCGCGCCGCGCCACGCCACCGACAGCGCGCCCGCGAGCACGGCAACGAATGTTGACGGAATCGTGATGGCGAGCAGCTGTGGCAACGTCACGCCCATCGGCGCCAGAAAGCCGAACACAGCGACCGTTGCCGCCGAAATCGGCGATGCGCGGACGCCCTGAAATCCGGCCACGACGCTGATCGAGAGCGGGCGCTCGGGCCGGACATCTGCCCGCTCGGACACTTCCGAGATAATCGGCAGCAGCGCGTAGATGACATGCGTCGTGCCGGACGCCAGCACCAGCAGCCACGTCAGGATCGGCGCGATGAACGTGATGTACCGCGGGTGCCGATGCATGACCCGCGCAGCTCCTGCGACGAGGTAGTCCAGTCCGCCGCCCGCCTGCATCGTTGCGATGGCGGTGATCACGGCGATGATCATGCCGATCACGACCCCAGGCGGTCCTCCAGGCGGAAGCCCGAACACGAAGACGAACACGAAGAGCCCGATGCCGGCCACTGCTCCGAGGCCGATGCCGCCGAGGCGCGCACCCACGCTGATGCATGCGATGAATACGGCGACCTCAATCCAGATCACGGTGCCTGCCGATCAAGACGCGGCCGCGAGTTGGTATCCCTTCGCCAAAGTGGAGAATGCAGCCACTTCAGCGGTGATGCGCGATTCGGTCCAATCGAGTTCGCGTGCCATCAAGCGCGCCACCTCGGGTGCCATGGCTTCCGCAGCATGCGCGTTGAGGAACAGGGCGCGCGTCCGGCGTGCCAGCACATCCTCGATGGTTCGCGCCATTTCGTGACGCGTCGCCCAGACGACTTCCGCGGCGACGTACGGCAATTGCGGATGCAGTGGTTCCGCCCACGCCGGCGTCGTCCGCATCAGATCCTGAATCGCCAGCGCATCCGACCCGTACACGCTCAGTGCGCCAAACCGTTCGGCGTTGGAATGGAATCCGTGCACGTTGAGCGAGCGCGTCACGCACGGCCGTTCGTCCAGGCGCGCGAAATCGGCGGCCTGGTCTACCGCGTGCTCGGCCATATTCCGGTACGTCGTCCACTTGCCCCCGGTCGTCGTCATCAGGCCGGAGGCGTCGAAGTGAATCGTGTGATCGCGTGACAGCGCCGCCGTCAACGTGCCGTCGCCACTCTTGACGAGCGGCCTGATGCCGACGAAGACGCTCAGGACGTCCTGTCGAGTGGGTGGCTTGAGGAGATACAGACCGGCGGTCTCGAGGACGAACTCGATCTCCTCCTGCAGGGGCTGGGGCTCGAGCGTTGGCGTGGTAATCGGCGTGTCGGTCGTGCCGACGAGGGTGTGACCGTGCCACGGAATCGCGAACAGGACGCGGCCGTCCGACGTGTGCGGCACCATGATCGCCGAGTCCGCGGACAGGAACGAGCGATCGAAGACCAGGTGGATGCCCTGGCTCGGCGCGATCAGCGGCGTGACGTCTGACTCTGCCAGCCGCCGAACCGAGTCTGAAAACGCCCCCGTCGCGTTGATGACGACACGCGCGGCGATCGTCCACTCCTGTTTACTCTCCTGCTCGGCGGCGACGACCCCGTCGATGAAGCCGTCCGGGCCTTTGGTCAGCGCGACCACGCGCGCGTAGTTGAGCAGAGTGGCGCCTTGTTCCGCCGCGGTTGCGACGAGGTTGATCAGCAGGCGCGTGTCGTCGAACTGGCCGTCGTAGTAGACGACCCCGCCACGGAGGCCTTCGGTCTTGATGGTGGGCAGTCGTGCCAGCGTTTCTTCGCGGGTCAGAATCGCTGACGAGCCGAACCCGTACTTGCCGGCAAGCGCGTTGTAGATCTTGAGACCCAGCCCATAAAACGGCGCCTCCCACCAGTCGTAGTTCGGCACGACGAAGGCGAGGTTGCTCACGAGGTGCGGCGCGTTCTGTCGGAGCAGTCCGCGTTCCTTGAGCGCTTCCATCACGAGCGCGATGTTGCCCTGTTCGAGGTAGCGCACGCCGCCGTGCACGAGCTTGGTGCTTCGGCTCGAGGTGCCCTTGCCGAAGTCGTGCTGATCCAGCAGCAGGACGTCATAGCCGCGACTCGCCGCGTCAACCGCGATGCCGACGCCGGTGGCGCCGCCACCGATGACGACAATGTCCCACGGATCGCGCCGCTGACTGACGCGCGCGATCATGTCGGAGCGATTCACGAGTGCCGCCCTGGCTTGATCCAGTTCCTGGAGCGGTTCAGCGCCTCGTGCCAGTCGGCGAGGCGCGTCCCCGAGTCCGACGCAGGTTGTGCGGGCTCGAAGCGCCGGTCGACGCGCCAATGATGGGCAAGCGTGTCGGTCGAGTCCCAGAATCCGACCGCCAGGCCGGCGAGGTACGCCGCACCGAGGGCAGTCGTTTCGGTTATCTGAGGCCGCACGACCGTGACGCCGAGCAGGTCGGCCTGAAACTGCAGCAGGCCGTCGTTGACGGCGCCGCCGCCATCGACGCGCAACTCCCGCAGCTCGATGCCGGCGTCGTCTTTCACGGCGGACAGCAGGTCGGCGACCTGGAAGGCGATGCTCTCGACCGCCGCCAGCGCAATGTGTCCGGCGGTCGTGCCTCGCGTAATCCCGACCATCGTGCCGCGCGCATACGGGTCCCAGTGCGGCGCGCCGAGGCCGGAGAAGGCAGGCACGAGGTAGACTCCGCCGTTGTCCGGTACGGACATCGCCAGTGCGCCGATGTCGGACGATTTGGCGATGATGCCGAGCCCATCGCGCAGCCATTGGACGACGGCGCCGCCGATGAAGACGCTGCCTTCGAGCGCGTAGGTCGTCCTGCCACCGATCTGCGAGGCGATGGTCGAGATCAACTGGTTGCGCGAAACGGCCGGTCGCTCGCCGGTGTTCTGCAACAGGAAGCAACCGGTGCCGTAAGTGTTCTTCGTCATGCCGGGCGTCAGGCACATCTGGCCGAA